>CAKVHT010000002.1 GCA_934754375.1 uncultured Clostridia bacterium
TTTTTGCCTATTGATGACAAGTGGTATCCGTTCATGTCAATGTTCTTGTTGAGATAGATTGTGTATCCTTTGAAATAGTTGTAGTCTGCTGACGCATCACTATTTACAATCTCAACAAATTTCAAAAATGACTCAGCCGAATTGATTGTGTATGCCCTATTGCCACGGTTGGCAAAAGATGTACCACTCAACCAATTTGTGGTATCTGGGTCTCCCCCTTCATATACATCTACCGACCAAGCAACCGGATTGATTGCTGGCTCGCCTTTGCCAGGTTTGTGTTTGACTGCCCAGCCAATACCAAAACCTGCAAGCACCAAAACACTGGCCATGATAAATGTGACCACCGATGTGATTATTCCCTTTGTGCTTTTCTTTGTCATTTTTGTCATAATCGTTTCTCCCCCGAAAATTCAAATATGATAATTTTTAGTAAGTAAATGGGTTCACCAACAACTCTTGTTACAAACCCAATTTTACCGCCTAAATATTTATAATATTATTATAAACTATTTCGACAAAAAACTCAAGAAAAATCAAAGAAAATTACAAAAAAATAACAAACAAAACAGTGTGAAAAATCTATGCCGAAAATTAAAATAAAATTTCAAATAAATTGCAAAAATTTTATTTATTTTTATAAAAAACATATATTTTTATACATTTTTTAACAAATTTTTAAATATTTTTTAATTTTTATTTTTTGATTTACCGAGCAACCAATCTTTAGACTTAAAATTTTATTTCAACTTTTTTAAAAATCTTAAAAAACAAAGCAACAAGAGCATTGTTAAAAAATGAAAAAAGCAAGGCGCCAAACCTTGCTTTGATAGTAAAATTTTATTCTTCAGCTTGAGCATTTAACTTTGCTTGTTGGTCAGCCAATGTCAATGCTTCAATCATTTCATCAATGTCGCCGTCCATAAACGCATCAATATTATACAAACTCAAACCTATACGATGATCAGTTACACGACCTTGTGGGAAATTATATGTCCTAATACGTTCGCTTCGGTCACCAGTTCCAACTTGCGCTTTACGATTTTGTTTATATTCTGCTTCTTTTTGTTGTTGATAGTAATCATATATTTTTGAACGCAACATTGCAAAAGCTTTTTCTTTATTTTGAGTTTGACTTCTTTCGTCCTGACAACTAACAACTATACCAGTTGGGAAATGTGTAATTCTTATCGCACTGTCAGTTTTATTAACTTTTTGCCCACCGGCACCACTACTTCTAAATATATCTATACGAATATCTTTATCATCTATATGCACGTCTGCATCTTCCATTTCGGGTAAAATAGCCACTGTCGCAGTAGAAGTATGAACACGGCCTTGACTTTCTGTTTCTGGCACACGTTGCACACGATGAACGCCGGATTCGAATTTAAATTTAGCATAGGCATTTTTACCTTTGATAAGTGCCTGAACTTCTTTCACTCCGCCCAATTCAGTTTCTTCAATATTTAAAATTTCCATTTTAAAGCGATGACTATCACAATACATCTGATACATACGCAACAAACTGTGTGCAAAAAGCGCACTTTCTTCGCCACCTGCACCACCGCGAATTTCCAAAATTACATTTTTTGTATCATTCTCATCTTTAGGCAACAATAATATTTTTAGTCTTTCAGTGCTTTCTGCTATTTTGTCTTTCAATGACAAGCTTTCTTCTTTCAACATTTCTTTCATTTCTGAATCTGTTTCAATTTCAAGTTGGGCAGTTGCATCTTCATATTCTTTATTTAATTTGCAATTCAAATCATATTCTTCCATTAATGGTTGCAAAGACGCATGTTCTTTAACTTTTGCTTGCCAAGTTTTTGTATCCGCAATCACAGCAGGATCTGAAATTTCTTGCGTAAGAATATCAAATTTCTGTTTTGTTATTTTTAATTTATCAAGCATCATAAAAATTATTTCTCCTTTATTTTTTTAAAAAATCAATTAAAAATGTTAAAAATTCAATATTTTTTAATATTAATTTAATTTTATTTTAAAATTTATTTATTTTTTTTATTTCACAATTAATTTAAAATATTTTTTATTTATTTTTTTAACACCAAAACACGTTCAATTTGATTATAGTCTTTAACAACTTCTATCAACTCAAAATCATTAAACAAACTTTCAATCATAATTCTTTGATCTTCGCCGATTTCCATAATAATGATTCCATTATCATTAAGGTGTTTCCTCAAATTGTCATGTATGATATTGTAGTAATTTAAACCAAGTTCACCCCCATCCAATGCCAATAATGGGTCATGGTTTTTAACTTCTTCATCGAGATCATCAATATCATCAGTTGCAATGTATGGTGGATTTGTGATAACAATATCAAATTTGTCTTGAATATTTTCAAACATGTTTGATAGCACAAAATTTACTTTTACATGATTTTTATCAGCATTGAATTTTGCAACACTTAAAGCCTGCTGTGAAACATCTGAAGCAGTGATATCAATATCTATATTTTTCTTTATTGCAATTGCCAAACAGCCACTACCAGTACACAAATCCAAAGCGGTTTTAAATTGATTTTCTTTAATATACTTTAACGCCGTATCAACAAGCAACTCACTATCTTGCCTTGGCGCCAAAACAAACTTATTCACTTTAAAATCTAAACCATAGAAATTTGCATGCTTAAAAATTTTATTTACCGGAACATGTTGCTTTCTTTTTTCTGCGTATTTTAGCACCTTTTGAACATCTTCATCATCAATCGTTTCAATCAAAGGAAGCATGGTTATTGGCTGATTTAGCACTTCACTTATAATAAAATCTGCATCAACCGGATCTATGTCTATTGATGAAAATTCTTCTTTTAATTGTTTGCGTAAATTGAACAATTTCATATTGTCTCCAATTCTACAATTTTAACACAAATAGGTTAAATTTTTTACCTTATAAACTCCAATAAAAAAACGTGCCTCTATTCAGCATACGCAAAAAAGAAGCACGATAGCAACGCTATTTCAAATTGTGTTTTTTGTTAAATCTATCTACACGACCTTCTGTATCAACAAGTTTTTGTTGACCAGTGAAGAAAGGATGACATTTATCACAAACTTCAAGTTTGATAACATCTCCAGCTTTAACACCAGGTTTTGAACTTTTACCTTTAAATTCAGCACCACATGCACATACAAAAGTAACTTCTTCATATTTTGGTTGAATATCTTTTTGCATACAATCTCCTTTCAAGAATTATTGCACAAATCAGCCGATTTGTTTGCAACATCGCTTAATTTTCTAGCAACAAGATTATACATTGAAAAAAGCCATTTGTCAACCGTTTTTTTGAAATATACAGTAATTATCTCACAAATTGTTTTGCAAATTTTTCAATATCCCCTGCGCCAACAAAGGCAATAGCATCATAATTTAAAGCCAACTTTTTTAATGGCTGAACCGATGACAAATATCTGCAATTTCTGTTTTTACACTTTACTGCCTCAAATAATGTTTTAGCATCTACCCCAGCAGTTTTCTTTTCCCTTGCTGGATACTCTTTAAACACACATATATTTTTTTGAGACGATAAAAGTTCAACAAACTGTTCAAAAAAAATTTTAGTCCTTGAATATGTATGCGGCTGAAAAACCACAAGCGGATTTTTATATTGTTCATTGAAGGCCGAAATAAAGGATTTCACTTCGGTTGGATGATGAGCATAATCAATATAAACTTTCGTTTTTCCATATTGACCGATACACTCATATCTCCTTGGCAAGCCCGAAAAATTTGTAACAACAGCATCAATTATATTTTGATTTATCCCCAAATTTAGACAAACGTATTCTGCAATTGATATATTTTTTTGATTATAATCGCCTTTTAATGCTGATTTGTGCGATTTTTTAGCAATAAAATTAATATTTTTATATTTTTTTAAGAAATCTGTAGATTGTTCATCTAAAACAAATCTCTTTTTCGCACGTTTTAAAAATATTGAAAAAGCATTTTGTAAATTTTTGAAATTTGTATAACAGTCTAAATGTTCTGGTTCAACATTCGTCACAACTGCAACATCTGGATATATATTTAAAAAGCTTTTATTGTATTCACATGCTTCAACAACAACATAATCATCTTCAAGTTCAAACCTTGGTTGTGCAACTTCAGCACCAATATGGCAAGATACTTTTTTGCCTGCTTCCCTCAAAATTTCATAAATCAAAGCACTTGTTGTACTTTTACCATGTGTGCCAGCCACAGCAATAACACACTTAAAATTTGTTAAAAGTTTACCTAAAGCCATTGACCTGTCAATTACAGGAATCTTTAATTTTTTAAGCTCAATAATATAATGGTTATCCTTTTTTATTGCTCCAGTTGCAACGCAAAAATCCACACTTAAAAAGTGATTAATAAATTTATGAGCAATCTTGACCCCCATAGATTTCAACTTATCGGTGATGGCTGATTTATGAACATCATAACCCAACACTTCATAGCCAAGTTTTAAATATGCTTGCGCTAATTGATTCATGCTTATTCCACCAACACCCAGCAATAACACTCTTTTATTGTCAGCCATACAACTACACATAAAATTATATATGAAGATTTGCATAAATTTGCAAATTTAACACGAAATATTTTTTCATTATATCAATATTAATTTGTTTGATTTTTTTGCCTTTTATGGTAAAATATTATTGACGGATATATTTGATAGTTCACGCTACAAGTATTCAAGTTAATCTAAAAAGGGGAAGGTGAACAGGCTTGAAGATCACAGACATTAGAATTCGTATGGTTAGCAAAGATGATAGCAAGTTGAAGGCCGTTGCCTCATTCACAATTGACGACGCATTTGTTGTGCACGATGTCAAGATTATTGAAGGCTCAAATGGTTGTTTCATAGCTATGCCATCAAAGCAAGCTCCAAGCGGTGAATACAGGGATATCGTACACCCTGCAAACACTGAAACTCGTGAGCAAATCAGTTCTGCTGTGTTGGCTGCTTATGAAAAAGAAAAAGCAAACCAATAATTAAAAAAGATCCGCTGTTTAAGCGGATTTTTGATTGAGATTTTCAATAAAACAACAGCAAAAAAAAGAAGGCAAATTAAGCCTTCTTTTTTTTAACTAAATATTTTGAATAAATTGCAATTCAATACCATTGCCTGGAACTTCAGACCAAATATTGTCAAAATTGAATGTTGTTTCTTTAGTGAAAGTTGCATTGCCCAAGTTGAACACACCCTTTTTTGTTGACATTACAATTGCGTTTTTGTATGTTGAAACAGTTTTAAATTCTCCGTCTGAAACTATTGCAAAGAAACTGCTTCTATCTGTATTTTCATAAGATGGCCATTGATATGCGCCAAAGAACACACCCTCTGAAATAAATGTCGCTGTTTGATATGTTTTGTTGTATTCTCTCGCAGTTGTTTCATTGATAATAACTGATTGCAAACTACCAGCTGAAGCATCATAGTCCAAAATATCGAAACTACGATCAGAATTACCAGTTGTGTGATAATTTAATTCATTTTTAACTGCATCGCTTGCATTACGGAAATCTTGCCAACATTCGCTGTAGAAGTTTCCATAACCATTTAATGCACTGTTGATTGTTGCATTTTTGAAACTTGCACCATTTGGGAAAATCAACGCAATCAATGATGATACTGTGCTGTTATTTACACCATATATTTGACTTGATGCTTGAACGTTTGCAACACTACCATTACGCAAATCCAAAACAACACCAGCAACAAATCTATCGCCTTTGATAAGATTCTTGCTTGCTGTTTTATCAGCTAAGTTGTAAGCACCAACCACGATTTGGTCGATTTTTGCAGCAGCATTGTTCATCACAACAACTGCACCAGCAACTGTGTTACCTTCAATATTTGAAGTTACAACGCATTGACTAATAATAGATTCAGTGCTTGAATTGTTAATTGTCATACCTGCAACATAATGATGTTTGTCTGCATTAAAATTGCCAATTGTGTTTACTGCGCATTTTGAGGTTGTCAATCTGCCGTTATTGTCACACACAAAGCCTGCAACATACAACACATCTGAACTATTATCATTTGTCAAGATGCCTTCACCTGTCAAACTTACACCTGAGATGTTTCCACTGTTTGCAACCGCAACACCCGCAACCTTTGTTCCATCAACTGATTTTTGAACATTGATTTTTAATGTTACATTTGCTTTTGCGATTTCACCGTCATTTGTCACAACCAAACCCGCAATATTTGAACTTGCTGTTTCTTCAGTGTGATTAATAGTTATATTTGCTGTTGTATTCAAAACAGAACCTCTGTTTGAATTTGCAACACCTGCCACACTTGATTGTGCTTTAAGGACTGCGTTTACATTTGCATTTTCTACACGAGAATTTTTTGCAATTGTATTAACAACACCTGCAACATTTGTGCTTGTTGCGTCAGCATTGATTGTGAAGTTTGTGATTTGACATTTTTTAATCATTGAGCCGTCATTAAGTTGATTTGCAATTGTTGCCAAGTTTGTGAATCTGTTTGACACTTCTCTTGCAAAATTAATAGTGATATTTTCAACATTGCTTACACCAACTGTTGTGTCGCTAGCTTTAACAACATTTGCCAAAACTGCGCCATTTGTTGCGTCTGCAGAAATTGCTACATTTTCAAATACAATATTCTTAATTGAACTATTGTCAACTGTGCCAAAGAATGACAAATTGCCGTCTTTAACATTTTTCAAATTAAGATTTGAAATTTTGTGACCGTTACCATCAATGATTGAGTTTTCAACATCAATAGACTTCCAATCAATTTCGCTTAAATCAATATCCGCAAACAAAACATAATTTTTGTTTTTGATTTTGCCATCTGTTGCAAGGCATTCGTTGATAAATGTCATAAATGCAGCAGTATTATAAACGTATTCTTTTTCATTATTAACAAGGAAATATTCACTGCTAACTGTTGAAGGTGTCAAAGTTGTTGAATACAATTTTGGCAAGTTGCCTGCAACAAGTTTCCAAATGAAGCTATCCCAATATTCTTTTTGCCCATTGACTGTGTAGTAAACATAATTGCTATCAGCCAACATATCTTCTAATTTTGTATAACCTTTAACACCATAAACACCTTTAACTTCGTCAAACAAAGTTTTGATGATTTCTGATTTAACTTTAACACTATCATGAGTTCCATTAACTGAATAGTTACCAATAAGGAATTTCAAATAATTAGCATTTGTAACATCGCCAGTTGTTGAAATTGTGTGAACAAAGCCAGCAAAGTTTGCAAATTCACTGTTAACAACAGCATAAGATTGTTGAATTGAACCATAGCTTGTTGAAACAATCATTTCACCAGCAAAACCAGCAGATTTACTTGATGCTTCATCAACAGTGATAGAACCAGTTGCCAAACAAGCACGAATCAAACCTTGATTAAGTTTACCAACAAAACCGCCCATTGTTGCAGGAACAGATGTTTCATCCGCACTTGCACTTAAAACAATCTCATTAACAGCTGAAGTTGTGATTGATGATGAACTTCCAACAACAGTACCAATCAAACCACCAGTTACACCTTCTGCTTTTGTGTTTACGATTGAAGAATCATTGATTTGAACATTGCTTACAACTGCATTGTTTGCGTTTCCTGCAAGCACACCAGCATTTGAATAAGCACCATTGATTTTAAAGCTCTTAACAGTTAAATTTTTAACATTTGCGCCATTAAGTGAATAAAACAAACCTGCATTTTCTGTTGTGAAAGCATAGTTTGAACCAACAATTGTATGGTTGTTACCGTCAAATGAACCACTAAAACCAATCCAAGCATTTGAAGCAGAATCAAAACCAATAGGTGCAAAATCATTTGAAAGTAAGATGTCTGATTTAAGCACATAGTTTGCTGAAAGTGCATAACTATTGCCTATTTTGCTTAAAGTTTGTTCATCGTCCACAAAATATGGATTTGTTTCGCTACCATCGCCAATGTGAACTGTGAATTTAAATTGAGGGAATTTTTTGTTTGTGGTTGAAATCAACACTTCATAATTACCACCCTTGCTTGCTACATAATAGCCTTTTTGAGTGTCAAATTTGATTGCTGAAACAACTGTTTCGTCCCCTGCGTTATAATTATAAGTTGTTTTGTTAGATTCTTTTTTAACAGTTTTGCCCAAATCAGCAACTGTTACGATGTCTCCAACATTGCAATAAACTTCAGTTGTTTTAAAGTTGATAACTTCATCATTACGCAAAAAGTAATAAGTTACCAAACCGAAACTTACAACTGTTACAATTGAAATCAAAAATATTAAAAATTTCTTCATATTCCCACCTTGAAATAAATTTTCGGTGTTATTATACCGCAAATCCACATTTTGTCAATACCCACTTTTAAAATTTTTTATTTTAAGGCACAATATCAACAAAAAATGATAAAAAATGTGTAATTTTTGCAAAATTTCAAAAAAAATCATTGGTTTTGCCGTGGGCTTATAATCAAATCCTCTTTTTTTACAATTAAAATTGTACACTTGAAACTTAATATTAAGCCAATCTTACACTTTATCGTCCAGATAATATTTTGTGTTTGATGTAAGTTGTTAAACAAAATTTTCAAATAATGTTGTAAAATTTAATACAAGATTAGAGGTCTTTTTATTTGCCATGATAAACACAATACAGTTTTTGAACAACAAAAAAGTTTGGACTACCCAAACTTTTTTAAACACTTGATTAAATAACGGCTTGCATAAACATACCAATAAAGCTATTTTGTTTGTTGTGCTTGTTGTTTCAACAAATCACGGATTTCTTTGAGCAAATCTTGTTCTGAAGGATTGTTGCGCTTTTCTTCTGCTTCTTTTTCAGCCTTTTCTGCCTCCAATTTTGCTTTAAGTTCCGCTTGTTCTTTTGCTTTTTGTTCTTCGTATTCTTTTAACACTTCTTTAAATGGACGATTTTCTTGTTTTGCTTTAATTTTAAGTGCTTTGCGTTCTGCACGAACTTCTTTCCTTGATTGTGCTACAATCACATCTTCCATTTCTTTAAGTTTTTTGCGAGAAGCATTAACAACTTTAACCATAAGGAACACACTCATTGCAATGATAAAGAAATCAATAACAGTTTGCAAGAAATTGCCATAAGCCCAACGCAAAGTGACAACTTTTACACCGTCAACCATTTCCCAACGCAAAGGGATGCTTAAATCCGCCAAACTTGCCGCCCCTGTTGCCCAAGTAATAAGTGGCATAAGAATATCATTAACCATGCTTGAAACAATTTTGTTGAATGCTGTTGCAATGATTAAGCCTACAGCCATGTCAAACACATTGCCTTTTGAAATAAACTCTTTAAATTCTTTAAAAAACTTTTTCATACGTCTTTCCTTTTTAATTTTTTATTATACAAGCAAAATTTTATCACCCCATTGTTGTTTTGTCAATCAAAAGTTTTGTTTTATCCAACAGGTTTGTTTTTTGCCAAAAAACAAATTTTTAACACAAATGACATATCAAACAAAAATTTATTCTCTAACAATTTTAAAGTAAAACAAATTTTATTGCTTGTAAAATTTTATGCAATTTAGTAATATATAAGCATGAAAATTGTTGGCAATGTTGAAAATACTGTGTTTAGGAATATTGAAAACGGATACTCCGTTATAAATCTTTCATACAACAACAAAAGGCTTACAGTTGTTGGCACATTGCCAGAAGTTTACGAAGGTCAAACATTGGAGTTGGAAGGCAACTTTGTTGTAAACAAAAAGTTTGGCGAGCAATTTCAAGTAACAGATGGCAAAGTTGTTGAACCAACCACCTTGCCCGCAATTGAAAAATATTTAGCAAGTGGCTTGATTTATGGCGTTGGTCCCGTTACAGCCAAACGTATTGTTGAAGAATTTGGCTTGGACACTTTGGCTGTTATGGAATTTAATCCTGTAAAGTTAAGCAAGATTAAAGGCATATCAAAACAAAAAGCAATTGAAATCTCTAATGCCTATAACGACATGAAAGAAATGCAAAATGTTATCATGTTCTTGCAAACTAATCAAATTTCAACCAATATGGCAATAAAAATCTATAACATCTATAAAGAAAAAACCATAGAACTGGTTAAGTCCAACCCTTATCAATTGGTTGAAGATGTTGAGGGCATAGGTTTTACCACCGCAGATAAAATAGCAATCAAACTTGGCATTGACTTATATGGCGAAAACCGCATAAAGGCGGGCTTGATTTACACTTTAAAAACAGCAAGCGAACGCGAGGGGCACACCTATTTGCCAAAATCTGTGTTGGTGCAAAATTGCTTGGAAATTTTATCTTTTTCGGATACCGAAACAAATTTGATTGAAAAGTGCATTGACTATCTTCAAATTGAAGGCATGGTGAAAAACTTTAATTATCACAGCGAAGATGTGACTATGCTTACGAAATTTTACTATCAAGAAAAATATATTGCACGCAAGCTTTGCAAATTGTCAATGAATCAGTTTGACGAAAGGTTTAATTTTATTGATAACATCAACCTTTATCAACGCATTCACAACATACAACTTAACGGCGAACAAACCGATGCTGTGTTGGCAAGTTTAAACAAAGGTGTAAGCATTATCACGGGTGGCCCAGGCACTGGTAAAACAACAATTGTGCGTTGTATCCTTGAAATGTTTAAACAACAAGGCAACCGGGTTTTGCTTTGCGCACCAACAGGAAGAGCTTCAAAAAGGCTTACTGAGACTAGTGGTATCGAAGCAAAAACAATTCATCGTGCACTTGAAATGAACCCTGCAGATGGCGAAGGATTTTTCCACAGGAATGAAAACAATCCGCTTGATGCTGATATTGTCATTATAGACGAAGTCAGCATGGTTGATGTTACTCTACTTTATCATTTAACAAAAGCACTTAAATCCACAGCCAGATTAATTTTGGTTGGAGATAAAGACCAATTGCCAAGTGTTGGCGCTGGCAATGTTTTGCGAGACCTGATTGAAAGCAAAAAAATTCACACAACCCAACTTATCAACATCTACCGCCAAGGCAATGACAGTTTAATTATTACAAATGCACACCTTATCAATTCAGGCAAAATGCCAGTTATTGACAACTCAAGTAAAGATTTCTTTTATGAAGCAGGCAATGATTTGGTAAAAAACAGCGAAACAATTGTTGATTTAGTCACAACTAGATTGCCAAATTATTTTGGATATAAGCCTGAAAAAATTCAAGTGCTTGCCCCAATGAAAGCTGGGCCTTGTGGCATAGATAACTTAAACAAACGTTTGCAAATGACAATCAATCCATATTTCTCTGGTGTTGAACTTTCAACAGATTTCACCAAATATCATGTAAATGACAAAGTTATGCAAATACAAAACAACTATGAAATGGAATATGTCAAATACGAAGATAATGGAACAACTCAACAAGGGACAGGTGTGTTTAATGGCGACATCGGCTACATTTCAAGGATAGATCCAGAAACAAGGGAAGTTACAATTAGGTTTGATGATGGAAAAATTTGCAGGTATGCTCAAACTGACCTTTATCAAATTACACTTGCGTATGCAATTACAATTCACAAAAGCCAAGGCAGTGAATTTGATTGTGTCGTTATTCCTCTTGTGCCTGGCGCACCAATCATCATCACAAGGAACTTGCTTTACACCGCAATCACACGTGCAAAGAAAACTGTTGTTCTGGTTGGCAGTAAACAAATTTTGGCAAGAATGATCCATAACAATTACACCGCTAAAAGATTTACACTTTTGAAAGATTTTATAATTGAAGAATTTCAAGACATGTAAAAAAATAAAATAATAACACTAAAAAATAATTTAAACATCTAAAATGCAATAAAAAAATATTATTTTAAATAAAAAACATTATTTTAAATATTATTTTAATTAAATTTTTAAATATTTTTTAAATATTATTAAAAATATTAATTGTTTTACAGTTCGCTTACATATAGTATTTTAAAAGCATTTAAAAATTTATTAAACAAAAAAGTGGCAGATTTATTACCACTTTTTTTATTTGAAATAAATAAGTCAAATTTTAATACATTAATAATTTAAAATATAATTAATTTTACAAGCATTTTATTAGTATTTTTTATTAATATTAGTATGTGCAAAAGTAAGCACATAAATTTTTGATACACCTGCTGTTTTCAAGATTTTGCTTACTTCGTTTGTTGTGGCGCCGGTTGTAAAAATATCATCAATCAACAAAACGGTTGAATCTTTCAATAAGTCTCTGTATTCTTTCTTTACTTTAAAGCAGCCTTTGACATTTTCTTGTCTGTCATGATAGTCCAAACTGGCCTGATTTAAATTTTCTTTTACCTTTTCCACAACACCTGCCACAGGGGCTGAAAAATGTGATGCAATATATTTTGCCAAAAGCTCAGCTTGATTAAAACCACGCTGTTTTTGCCTTTCCTTTGTCATAGGCACATAACTTATCAAGTCAAGCTCAATACCCCAACTTGCCAGTGTTTCACACATATATTCGCCAATCGGTTCGTAAATTGGCTTGTTGCCATTGTATTTAAAATCATGAACAGCATTTGCAACTTTGCCAGAATATTCAAAAACGGCAACAGCTTGCTCAAATTCATAATTTTTTGTTTTGCATTCAAAGCAAACACCCGTTTCGCCCTTATTCATAACATTGCCACATTTTGGGCATGCAGAATAAATAAACGGCAATTTGTCGGCACAATTTTCACATGTATCCTTATCGGCATTTTCATTCAATTCACCACCGCAAAAGATACACTTTATATGCCTTGGATAAAATATATCTAGCAACCACTCTTTAAAATTCTTTTTGTTTTTCATCAATTTTCCAATCCGATTAGATAGTCGGCAGACACTTTAAAGAAAACGCACAAAGTAAATAAACTTTCAACATTTGGCACACGGATACCCTTTTCCCATCTATTTATACATGCCGCACTGAAACCAGTTTGCTCCGCAAGCTCATTTTGAGATAGGTTCATTTCTTCTCTTAATTCTTTAAGTCTTTCAGTAAATTTATTATTCATTTTTCACCTAGTTAAAGACTAAACCAAATGGTAATAAAATTTATCAAACTTACCATACGGTAACAAATCAACTGATAAAACATAACCATTAAGTGAGTCAATAATTATTATCTATTTATATAAATAAATCCAAATAAAAAAATTAAAACAAAAAATACACTCTTACGAGCGTATTTTCCATTTGGCATAAAAGATTATTTAAGTTCAACAACAGCACCAGCATCTGTCAAAGCTTTTTCAAGAGCTTTAGCATCAGCAGTAGGAACGTTTTCCTTAATTGTAGCAGGAGCGCCTTCTACCATAGCTTTAGCTTCCATCAAGCCAAGACCTGTAGCTTCACGTACTGCTTTAATAACTGCAATTTTGTTTGCGCCAACTTCTTTAAGCACAACATTAAATTCAGTTTTTTCTTCTGCTGCTGGAGCAGCTTCGGCTGCAGCTGGACCTGCAACAACTGCTGCAGCTGCACTAACGCCAAATTCTTCTTCAATAGCTTTAACCAATTCGTTAAGTTCAACGACTGTCATAGCTTTAATTTCTTCAATGAATTTTTGTTTATCCATAATTTTCTCCTTTTTAATTGATAATTGCTTGCAATTTAAGCAAGCTAAAAGGCAACTTTTATATCGCTAGATATAATTATCTCCTTTCCTATTGTGTGCCCAAATGTTTGACAAAATCAAACTTACAAATATTTGGCAGAGCACAAACCAAATTTTGTGGCTAAATGTGAATTTTCACAAAGCGATTTTATAACAATAAACTTGAATTAAGCTTATTCTTTTTCTGCGACCGCTTGTAATGCACGTGCCAAGCCAGACACTGGTGCATTGAGGACATATACCAACTGTGCAAGAAGTTGTTCTTTGCCTGGGATAGAAGCCAAAACTTTAACAGCACTTTCATCAAGCACTTTACCATCACAGTAACCAGCTTTGATTGAAAGAGTTGTGTAGTCTTTCATCGCATTTTTGATCAAGCGAGGAGCGACTGTTTCATCGTCCATACCAAAAGCAAAAGCAGTTGTGCCATTAAGAGCTTCGTCAAAACCAGCAATACCAAGTTGTTCGCAAGCCTTTTTGAAGAGAGTGTTTTTGATAACTTTATAAGTTACGTTGTTTTCTCTTAAAGATTTACGCAATGCTGTATCGTCGCTAACTGTGATACCACGATAGTCAACCAATACAACTGATTTGCTTGAGCTGATTAAACTTTTGATTTCCTCTACCGCATTCTTTTTTGCTTCAAGATTTGCTGACACCTTATCCTCCTTTATGCCTTTTGAAGTTTATTTAAAAAATTCCTTTTGCCAAGACAAAAGGAATCAATACAATCGACATACTTTTCTCTCCTACACAAGCAGTTGCAAGCAACAATTATGTTTAAAAACACTTGTGGTCTTTGGCTCGAAATTTATTAAACTGTGTTTAGTATAACGCAATCGACACAGATTGTCAACCGCTTTTTTTAAATTTTACATTAAATTTTTGGGTTTTTATTTTTAACTGATACTTAATTTTTTGTTTGCAACATAAATCCACTCAAAATTTAATATCAATCATAATTTTGTTATTTTGTATTTTCATTTTTTATGTTGAACTCACGTTCGTATTCTCCTGCAATATAATCCCAAGTCATATTGTTGTCTGCAGTTTCAGCATTAAATGTTGTAGCACTTCTGATTTTGTTGATATTTACACTATCAACCTTGACACTGTTAATCATAAAATCAGCATAGGTTGAAAACACTACTGGTGCAACATAGGATTTTTGAGTAACTCCTTCATGTCCTTTTGTTGCATCTGTACCCAAATAGAAAACATATCCATTATGCTTCTCTATTTCATAAGACTTAAATTCACTGATTGTTTCAGCAAACGCATAATCAACCAATTTTGCCTTTATCTCCCACCCAGTACTATGTTCATTTTTATAACCTGGACTTTTTTCAAAATAGTATTTCTCAAAATTATCATCACCCATAGCATCGTATAAAGTTCTGCCAATGTCATAATAAAAGTCGTAATCTGTTGCAACACTTGATATTGACAATATTTCAGGTTGATATAATTGAGAGATGATATCATTCACGAAGTAACTTACTTTAAAGTCATTTTGTTGCAACCAGAAATAATCTTCCATATCTCTGTTAGACAATTTATATTTTAAAAAATATGTATTATTTCTTTGGTCTTTATAACCAGTTTTAACGCTAACAACCATATAAAGATTGTTTGGTTCGTCATCATAAACAAATGCTGAAGTTTTACATTCCAATCCACCATTTTTGATTGAATCAATATCAAAACCTTGTTGTGATAAAAATGCGTAAGGGTGTGGGTCTCTTCTGTTCAAAACATAATTTGCACTTTCATTATATAATTGATATTCTTTAACTTTGAGCATTAAAGGAGAATATTCTTTTTCTTCAACTGGTTGCACAATTTCACCATGAGATGGGTCATTTGGATTTGGTTTTGTTATGTTGTTTGCACAACCAACAAATGACACACTAATTGCGCCAGCAAGCACAAGTGAAAATATTTTTTTATAAATTTTTGAGTTACGCATTTTGTTGTTAATACGCATAGCCACCCTAGCAAGTAAACTTTCTTGCTTTGTTTCATCAGCTTGATTTTTATGTTCCATAAAATCTCCTTTTAGGGCACATGTATTAACTTGTTCATAATTTGGTGCTAAAAGCGCCCTTAAATATTAATTCAAATCATTATACCATGAAGACGAAATTTGTCAAGTACAAATACATTAATACTTTTTCGCAAACAAAACCAAAAGTGAATGATAGCACCACAAACAATAAAAAAGAAAAGGAAGTTTAAAACTTCCATTTCCTTTTAAGCGAATTGACACTTTATTATTGAATTGTGATTGAGCCACCTTCTCCATTTCTAGATTTCATAACAACTGTAACAGCTTCACTGAATTTTGTTGAGTATCCGCCATTTTGTTGCAATAGATAGAATGTTTCTCCAGTATTAAATAATTTTTCACTGTAAAACGAGAATTTTTGAGTCTCTATTAATGGATTAGAAATCAATGCGTCAACCATATCAATAAACGCATTTGAATTACCAAATGTTATGCCTGAAATTTTTCCAAACAATCCAGAATCAAACATATATCTAGTATAGAATTTTATATCACCACTTATATTACAATATTTGTTATCGTTTATTTGATGATTTTCATCTTTAACTGTCAAGATAACTTCATGAATAGTTTCAACATCACAACCTTCTTCGGCAGATAGAGTATATTTGCTGTCAATCCTATACATCACATATTTTGTTGCATTGATTTTGCCTTCGTCGTTAAATCCTTTTGTATAGGTTCCATTAATATATTCATTGCCGCCTTTTACGTTTATGTCTATTTTAATATACCCGATAGAATCCACCTTCAATCTGTAATAGTCACAAAAATTATATCCGTCATACTCTAGTTTCTTAAATTCGTCAATAGACATACCTTTAATTGTAGATTTGTAATTTATATCCCCTGTCGATGTATTTACATCATAGATGTCAGCTAAAGTCATTTTAGTACCATTGTCAAATTCTATTTGATAATCTACCAAACCATCAGAGAAATAGAAAGTCTCTGTTTTTACATCAGGTATCTTCCATTTCTTGTTACCATTGGTTGTCTTACTCCTATAGTTTGAGGCATATATTTCTTGATTGAAAACGGTCATAACTTTATTATCTGATGTCAACTCGTAACCACCTTCCCAAAGATAGTATGACACCTGATATTTTACAACACCTGGATGATTTGCATCTGTTTGATACTCATAAGTTTCATTATCTTTTGCATTGCCTGTGAACATTGAACTATAAGGATTTTTGAAACTATAAGGGTAAATATCCATATCTATGTAACGTTTATCGCTATAAGCGGAATTCACATCATCTAACCCATTTTGGTCATCTGCTATATAAGAAATTTCATAACACGCTTCTGGAATTTCTGTTATAGATTGTCTATACCTTGTTTGGTATTCAGTTGGCAAGATAATATAATTGTCACCATCGTAATAATAATTACCTGCATTGTTTTGAGTGTAAGTTCCGTCAGGATTTTGAACATATCTAGTTTGATAAATCAAATCCAAAACATAATACCCAGATCCGTTTTTATAGTAGTTTGCTGTTTGATCCTCAATGTACTCGACTTTTTCAAATGTCCTGATAACATAATCGACATTTATTGTTTTGCCAGTGGAGTCATAATTTTCATTATACACAAATCTAGCACGTTTACTTGGCATTTTGTTATTACCTGCGACTGCATAATAAGCCCCTTCAAAATAATCATAACCCAAAATCAATTTTGATTTCTTTTCTGAAGATAAAGTTGATTTGCTGTAAGACAATGTTTCAGTAACCACAGGAGCAATTGAAGAAGCATTATTTGTCAACTCTACACGATTGAGACTATATATACCATTTGAGTATTCAACTTTGTTGCCGTCATCTCTATTTGTTGCAAAACTATATGTTCCTGTTGATGGATTGTATTCGCCATAAACATAAGCATAGTTGTTGAATGTTACATAAGGCATTTCTACACCTAAATTATTCGCATAATATGAAGATTCAATCATATTTGCCTGAATTTCAGTTGTTGTTGCTGTGAAACTATGTTTCCAATAATAACCTTCGCTATAAACACAAGTTCTTAAGATATCAGTTGAACTTATGTTGCTATCAGCTCCCCACTTGTCTTTTAATGTTTGAATTATTGTATCCTGTGAGGTGTCCATACTAAAGAATTCTACCGCGCCATTAGTTTTATTGATAACCATCCAATAATTTGAGTAATAATCCAAAGGCCTTGAACTTGAATACAAATGATATGGTTGTCCATCAATAACCTTTACTTTGTCAGCAACCGCTTTTGTTTCGTTATCCTTATCCAAACTGATGTCTCGATAATACATGTTAGATAGGTATCCGACTTCACCCTCAAGGTTTTGGACAATTGTGCCTGTATTGTAATAGGTCATCATTTGTTCTTTTGCAATAACATTAACACCATAACCTATTGCGAATGTGATTAAAAGTTTCTTTATTACTGTTGTTTTAAGAAGATTTTTCAAAGCACCTTTCAAGAAAGCTTTTGCAAATTCTTTTGCCCCCATTTTTGCCCCAATTTTTGCTGTAGCTGCTAGTCCAGCGCCCGCAACACCAGTAGTACCACCAGAAACAATAGAACCAAGCAACCCTATTACCATAGCAGCATCTGCTGCAACAAGAAGACTTTGCCAAATTGCAAGTTTTATTCGTGCAGCCTCATCTTGTTTTGTTGCCAAAATACCCTTATAGTCACTGCTTCCGAAACCATTAACCTCAAATATTGAACCAGATTCAGCCTGCTTAGACTCCTGATATTTAACTTTATACTCGAAATAAATTTCGTCATACAATTTTTTGGAACCATATTTTGGGTTCTCTTGATCTGTTATGCTTTCATCAAGATAATAGAAATTTTTAATTGTAATATAAGACTCATTATATCCCTGTTTAAATTTAGTATCCGGTTTCACAATATTGCCATTCTCATTATGGAAGATTTGTCCCCAACCAAATTTGGTATAGATTGTTGGAACATTTTCATAATCTTCATAAATAGTGTACAGAATTTGACCTTTTTCGTCCTTTGTATAGCCAGAGCCTTCTTCTGTTACAGATTTAACAGCATTAATCTTGCTTGCGTCATAAATTGATGCAATAGAATCCCATTCTGCACCATTATTCTTTTCCATTGGAATAAATCTTTGCATTGACTTAAATCCAGTGTAACTTATATGCCAACCTGGGTGTGTATAATATAATTTTCCATCTGAAGCCTTAATCTTATCGCTGTATAATGGATTGTGATCCAAATTATTAGTATTTTGCGATGGTGAAATCTCAAATTTATCTTTGTTTACATATCTTGCAATAGCATAAATTGTAACAGTGTTGTTTGTGCTGTCAGTAACTGCTTTGTATGTAGCGCCACCGTTATCGTAGTTCTGATTTTCAATTGTGTTGATTGTAAATGCCTTGTTGTGTTTACCTTTAACTGTGATTGTTTCTCCACTTGTTGAAGTTACTTTAAGCATACCAACAAGACCACCAACATTTGTTACTGCGTCGCCTGAGAATTTGACATTTGTTGCATCTACATTATAAGTTGTTTCACTGCCAACGGTTGTTACACCATTCATGTTACCTTCGAGCCTACCAACCAAACCACCGATATAGTATGAATTACCTGTGAAAATTGTAATATTTTCGTTTGTCGTTAAAGCATTGATATTTTCAACCACCTTACCAAACACACCGCCAACATACATACCTGAACCTGTAGGTTGAACAGACACATTGAAGTTTGGTTTGTATTCAAATTCAAAGTTTGATGTTTGGCTATCTGATTTAAAGCAACCAATTGCACCACCGATATTGTATGCACCACTAACTGAAGTTTCTGCATCAAGCACTGGCAATTCAATATTTAATTTGTCACCAGAAATTACTCTATAATAACCATAATGCAAACCGACATTCACACCCAAAGGTGCATTAATTGTCACATTAATATGGTTAGTTGAAATGCTTCGGTTATCTTCAGAGCCATACAATGCAGTTTTGGTGCTTGTTGTACCAATCAAACCACCAACACCAGATTTGATATCATTAAATTGAACATTGCCTTTTTTAGATGCTTCATCACTCAAACTCAAATCAAGGAAATTGATTTCATTTTTTGCTGATGCTGTCACTTTTGCAAACATAAAGTTGCTAACTGTTGAAATCACATTTGAACCTTGGTTTTTAACACGTCCTTCATTAAAGCCGTAAGAATTAATGCTTGCAGTTTCGCCTTCATTCACTGTTTCAATTTTAGCCTTCACTATGCTATCTTCAATCCTTACTGTGTTAGCTTCTGTTGAGCCAATCAAACCACCAATGCTTGTTGGAAGCACATAGTATGAATCAAGGATTTCTGTACCATCAAATCGTTCAACATTAATTAAATTGAAGAATAAAATACCTTTTACATTTGCTTTTTCGTTTGTTGCATCGCTGTTTAATACACTGTTGTTTGTGACAACCGCACCATTTGCAGTAAGTCCAACAAGACCACCAACATTTGTGTTGCCTCTGACATCAGCCAAAACATCAACACCCCTAATTTGAGCATTTTCTGCAAGATAACCAACCGCACCACCAACATTGATTGTGCCGATGATTTTGTATCCTCCAACCAAACTTGTGCCGTAGCAAATGCTATCTTCGGTTAAACTTTCATAATCAGTGATAAGTTCATATTTATTGATTGCTTCGTTGAAAGTGTAATACTTAACGTTTTCGCCAATGTAAAGATCTTTAACTGAATAACTATTGAACCCAACAAAGCCAGTTGCATAACCAACCAAACCACCAACAGATTGATAACCTTTAATGTTTGCTTGGTTTTCACAGCCTATAACAAATGAGCCTGCACCAGACATACCTGCAATACCACCAACATTGATTGGTTTTGTGCTGATAGTTATGTCTTCTTTTTCTGTTTCCTTGCCTGTTGTAAAGGTGTTATAAGTTAATTCGTTATCATTATTATCTCTTTCGTTATCAAACAGATCTTGAACAATGATATCTGCCTTATTGATTGCACCAACAATTCTTCCGTCTGTGTAACCAACAATACCGCCTATGTTTTTAAACAAACCGCTTCCGTCTTTATATAGACCTCTATCAAAAGTGATTTTATTAAAGTTGATAAAGCCATTGATTTCGCAATTTGCGCTTGCTTTACCAATCAAACCGCCCCAGTTGCCACCGTTTGTGACAAGAGTTGTAGATTTGATTGTTGCAAATGAATTTTTGTCTGCACCAGTTCCATCTCCTAAACCAGACATGAAACTCCAACCATCAATTGATGTGCACTCAATTGGAGCATCAGCAAAACCAATTGCACCACCAACATTGTAACTCCCTTGCAATGTGATGTTCCTTGGTTTTGGTATACCAATTGTTCCGCCTTTATAATAACCTATCAATCCACCAATATTGAATGAACTGCCTGTAACAATCAATGTTGGTTGGAAATATGTTAAAGCATCTTTTTCAACGGTGATTCCACCTTTATCTGTAGTTGATAAATTACCAACCAAACTGCCAAAGCCTTGTGTTGTTTCATTTACTTGTGCTGCAGTTGTTGCTTGAATGATTAATTGGCTTCTTAATTCCAATTTGCCATTGAAATTCAATTTGCCTGAGCCAGTTATTTTGCCTGCCAATAAACCAAAGAATCTATTGTCACCATTAACAAAAGCAATAACAATACTTTGATCTTCAATTGTACATTGATTGATAGTTATTGTGTTGTTTACCACACCAACAAAACCGCCAAATTGATTTGCCATAAATGTGTCGTTTTCAAATTTTACATGGAAATTTGAAACTGCCACACCATTTGTTGATTCGCTTGCAACTTCGCCAATCAAACCACCAAATACATCATAACTTGCTGAAGTGATAAATAATGTTGTTTTACCTTTTGATTCAATTGTTCCGTTTTCAACACTACCAACCAAACCACCTGTTGTGGTATGATCTTCGGTTGATGCAACACCATTATCAAACTCATTTGTAATATGAATTTCTTCATCATAGATTGAAATTGTGCCCGCAATCATTTTTGATAAAACAAAGCCATAATTACCTGAATGTGTTGCAATCAATTTTGACATGCCAGAACTATATTGAGTTGTACCAATAGTGTCAACACCTTTAACTGTATTTTCATCAACAAAATCGCCAATTTGGATTGAACCTGCACGCATTGTTCCAAACAAAATTGAGACATCTGTGCCAGATACTGTTAAATCACCAACATCAACGTTTGTAACAAGAACTGTGCCATTAACTTCAACACCAAGTGCACCTGAACCGCTCATCCTTTCAAATAAGCCTTCAAACTTGATGTTGTTGTAAACTGCATTTTTAATATTTGTGAACAAACCATTTACTGAAAGGTTTGAAATTGAATATGATTTAACTTTATTTGCACTGTCAAGATAACCTGCATCTATTGTTCCAGTAAACCCATTTGTTGAAGCAGCAAAGCCCAATGTTTCATCATTTACACCAACTGCATACCAGTTCACTGTGTCAACTTTGTTATGTTGTTCATAGATTCCACCGTCAATCTTGCGTGTGATTTTATAATATCTGTTTGCTCCAGTGTCGTTTGCTATCACACCTTGAATTGAATTTAACACACCCAAGTGTGGCACTTCAAACCAATCATCGGTGTTGTTCAAACCACGTCCAGTTTGACGTGAATATTGTGTTACAAATGCTTTGTTTAAACTACCCTCAATCACACTTGTGTATTGATTGAAATCATAAATAGGATAGTTGTAGTTGTAACCAAACATTGAACCGTCAGTCAAATCTAATTTTTTGCCTGAAATTGCTGTGTGCCAATTACCATCAAGATTTGTTGCATTCATCAAATCAAATGTTGAACTCACTGTTAAGTTGGTTTTATTCAAATCTGCTTGATCAATGCCCGCATCTGAAGGTGTTGCAAGTTTATCAATAATATTGTTGCCACCATTATTTAAGTCCACACCCACGAATGAGGAGAAATTGATCTTGTCTATATTACCTGCTGAATAACAATTATAAATATACGCATCGGACGACACATTTTCAGCAAATGCGTAGCCATATTTACTATTATTTTTAACTGTAATTGAACCAGTAAAATAGCTTGATACGATCGTTGCATTATTGTTGAGAGCAATTGCACCAGTTTGATTTTGTGTTGTTGTATCTGCTGAATTGAAGCAGTAAGAAATCAAACCGTTGTTATCATTAACAATCAAACCTGTACCTTTACCATCAGCAGATGTATTTGCAACACTGTTAATTGAACCAATGATTGAACAATTAAAGATTGTGCCAAAGTTTACATTTACCAATGGTCTTGTTACATCAAAGTTTTCATATTTAATATGAATATTTGAAATTGCAGAATTACCATTTGATGACGAACTATCGCCCAAATTGTTAATATAGAACGCATTCCCAGTTTTTATAACATTGCCATTGCCAACCGCAATACCTGTAAATGTGTTTGCAATGTTAAAGTTGTCGCCAACCAAATAATACATAACTTGGTCAGAACCGGTATAAACACGTTTAGGATTTGCCACCAAACCACTCTTATAATCATCAGTTGCATTTTCAAAAATTTCAAACTGACGCATACTTGTGCGCATGCTTGTAATATAAGGAACATTAGATGTGTTTGAAGCAGTGTTTGACCATACACCAGACTCTAACACTTTGGTTTGATAACTCATTGAGTTAATAAGTGTGCCTGCAGATAAGTTTGTGCCCAACATTGTGTCTTCTGGTTGAAGAGCCATGTCAGTTGAGTAGAACAAATCAGATGTTAAACTGTTTTTATCTGCATTTGTTTGATAGAAGTTGCTTGTGCTAGCTTCTCCCACAAACATATTGTAATTTGAACTTTGCCCAACTTTTGTTGAATTTATAAAGCCAAACAAAGCCCCCATCTTCCTAAATGTTGTTGTGTTATTTGCTGATGGCAAAACTTGTGTGATGGTTTCGCCCTTCAAGCCGTTTGCTAGTATTGATGATAGGCTGAATGAATAACTGCCTGTTGCCAGCACAACATTTTCAGTCGAACCTGCCAAGCCACCAATATAATAGTTTACGTTGCCTTCAGCTGAAGGTGTTATTTTGCCCAAATTGATTGAGTTTGACAAAATCAAACTGCCATCAACACGTCCAACCAAACCACCGATGTAAGCCGTTTCAGTTTCTTCACTTTGAAGCTTGCCAAATTTTGAAGAAATATCAACACTTGATACTATTTGATCTAAATTAATTTTGGTTTTGCCTGTTGATTTATAAGCATAGCCAATTGTTCCACCAACATTGGCATTGCCAACTGTTGATATTGAACCAGTGAACAAACATTGCTCAATATAAACATTGTTGACTGTTTCAACAAGTGCAATGCCTGCAGAAGCTGTTGTTGAACTTGCTGAACTTACTGTTGAAATGATATTTGAACTTACATCGCAATTTACAATTTTTCTGCCTGTATCTTCAGCACTTAACAAATATTTGCCAACAAGCCCTGCAAGATATAGGTTTGCATTTTTATTGCTTATGCCTGATTGTTCACTAACTTTGATAGTATGGAATGAAACATTGTCTTCAACATTACAATCTTCAACCACACCAATCATACCAGAAGCATACATTGAAACACTTACTGAATTTGTGAAATTGTTTAATACGATATTGAGATCAATATTTTTGCTTACAACTGAACTTGTTAAACTGCCAATGCTATTGCCTGAAACAGCTGTCATTTTAAGTGCACCAGCAAGCAAACCGACATCAAGTTGTTTGTTGCCACTTACTTTGAAATTAAACGATGTGTTTTGCAACGTACCAACTGAACTGTTGATAATGCTCATTGTGTTTTCAATGTCTTCAATATCAGTATTACCATAACCAACCAGACCGCCGACAAAGTTCTCTGTTTTTGTGCTGTTTGTTAAATCTATATCAGCACTTACTTGTCCAGAGAATGATGAATTTAAGATGTTTGTGCCCAAAGCAGTTGTTATCAAGCCTGCAAATCCAGTGATTGAACTATATTGAACAGACTCATCTCTGCCTGCATGTGCAAACAATTCAACAGCATCTGTTTCTGTGCGGTTAATTCTGCCAACAGTAACCATAATTGCACTGATTTTTGATTTTTCATCGTTGCCACTAAAACCTGCAAAGTTTTTAATTTTAACTTTGTTACCTTCGCCACCAACACCATATTTTTTCCAAGAAAATTCTATATTCCTAAATGTTGCATTGCTTGTTGCCCTGAACAAGCCCGCATCGGCATTATTTGGTGCTTTAACATTGAGGTTATACACAATAGGTGTTGAACCATCAGATTTTTCGCCAATCAATACACCAGAGAACTCAAAGTCAAACACAAAGTTTTCTCCACCTTTGTAGTTTGACATATTTACATCATCAGTGATTTTGAAACTTCCTGTTGGATTGTTTTTGATTTTTTCAAAGTCTTGAGCATCTTTGATGATTTCATAGTTTTCATCGCGTTGGTCTGTTAAAAGTGGGAAATATCTGCTGTGAGTATCCAAATTCCAATATTTTGTATCCCAAATTGAGAAGATTGAATTGTATGTTGAAAGTTGCACTTCTGGCACTTCCAAATTATACAAATTTCTCATGCTTTTGATTGTTAAACCAGCAATATTTGAGTTGGCAACAATCAAATCACTGTAAGCAATTTCGCCAACATAAACTTGTGAAATTACATGATTTGCAACTCTATCTTCGCCAATAAAGTTGTTTAATTTTACGTCTATTGTAATATTTTGATTTTCAAGATTTTGTTTGAATGTTTTATAAGCTTCATTTTCAAGCAAAATTGTTGAGAATGTGTAGTTTTGACTGTTGCCAGTTTTTGCACCCAAGTTTGTGTAAACCTGACCGAATGTTGCACTGCTTGCATCTTCAGCAATGCCAATCAAACCGCCAATTGTTTTGACAGTTTCCATATTGCCTTCAAAATTGATGAAAGGCACAGCATAGTTGAAGTTGTTATTTGAAAGTACATCTACACCAATCAAACCACCTATGTTTTTGCCAGCATAGAAACTTGCTTTGCTATAACATGAGAAGATTGAACTGCCAACACTGATACCAATCAAACCTCCACCATAGGTGTAAGATTCAATCAATCCAGCATTGCCAATATTTTCTTTATCCAAAGGTTTTGACATGTCAAGCACGTATTTTGCAAGAGTGCTGTCATATTTAAATTGAGCTTCGTCAGTATCTAAAGCACTGACTTTAGATGCCTCCATAGTTGCACCAATGCTTGCACCATACAAACCGCCAGCAGAATATTGCCCGTCAATGCGGTTAGATGAGCCAACATTGAATGATACACGCACCGATTTTACGGATTTGCCAACGTAACCGGCAACACCACCAGCATAGTCTGCGGTTATTTTTAAATTATCGTTGACATCTACTGCGTTATCGTTGATGTAAATGTATGACAAGTTATATCCTTCGCCACCGCTTGAATATGAACGAGTTGTAACATCAATTACACCTGCAATTCCACCAGCATAGGACACTGTTTGAGCATAACTATTATTTGCGCTGTTTGCATTTTTAGTTGATGAATAAAGTTCAGTTGTGCCAGACAAAATTGTTGACACACTCAAATTTGAAGAAATACCATAAATCAAACTTTGACCGTCAATCAAGCCTGCCAAGCCACCAACCATATTTGCACCCTGAATTGTTGTGTTAACACCATCAAGGCTAATGTTGATTATGACAGAATCTGTTATTTTACCTGCCAAGCCACCAGAATATATTGAGTTTGCAGTACTAAAATTGCCTGATGAGAAATGCAAATTCAAGTTTTTGATATAAGCACGATTGATTTTTGCAAACAAACCAACCATTTCTTCTTTATCTTCGCCAACATCAAGATAGATATTGTTGATTGCCATACCGTTGCCGTCCAAGCTTGAGTAAGTTGTGTCGTTGGTATTGTTTTTGCTACCCAAAGTGAATTGTCTGCGTGTTGCAATTGCTGCTTTGTCGCTTGCAAAATCAATATCAGCAATCAATCTAACATATCCTGCAAAATTGTTTGATGTTCCATAGTTTGTGAACACATCATTAAACTCTTGAACCGAACTTATAATTTCAGGATTGTTTTTACTGCCAAGGCTGAATTTTGTTGCATAAGTATATTTACTTGTGCTATCTGCGTTGTCAGTATTGTTGCTTTCATATCTAAATGAATATGCAACATTATTTGCAATTGTAAGTTCTGGCAATTTAACAGCATTGCCACGATTATCATAGAATGACCAAATGCCTTGGTCACGGTCGTTTTTGCTGTTACTCAACACAAATACAAAATTAACTAAATTGTTTGTGTCTGCAAAATTTGTTGCATTCAAACCTGTTGCGGTTGGTTTTCCGTCAGTTTCTGCAACAACAAATTGTTGTTTATTTGTGTCTTTATACCAATAGCAATTTTCCAATTCCCCATTTGAAAGTGAGCCAGTTGTGTCTGCCCCAACAAACGGTTGTTCAGGTGTGATTTGCAAAGTTGTATCGCTGTTTGCATTTGCAAATGTGCAGGCTGAATAACATTGACTGACTTTTGCGCCTGAATTGTTGCGGAACACAAAACCTGCCATAAACGCAGATTTTGAAACAAGTTCAATATTTGCAAAACTGTTATTGATATTTGCACCAGACATATTGTCGTAAACAAATCCGGCGATATTACCATCTGCATGTGCTTCAATTTTTGCACCTGTTGAGAATGGATTTTCGTTTGTTATTGTTGTTTCAATGCCTTTTACATAACTATACGATATTTTGCCAGAGTTTTCAGCAACAAAACCTGCAAGTTTTGAATCACTGTTTGTTGAATATGTGTACAAACTTGTGTTTGCAACATACGAACTTGATATGGCACTGTTGCTTGAGTTGATGCCAACAAAACCACCTGTTATAGATTTAAACCCTTGACCTTGATTTAATGTGCGGTTGCCCAACACAAAGTTTAGAGGTTTAAAGTACTCTGTGTAACTTGTTTGAGAGTTGTCATTTGCAATAATTTTGGTAAATTCACTTGTGCCAACACGGCTGTTTGTGATTGTGCCGTTATTCACACCAACCAAACCACCAAATGTAATGCTTGTTTCAGCATTATTGTTTATCAAGATATTAACAACTTTTGTGCTTGAACTGCTTGCGTTTATCACATCGCAGTTGTAAATCAAGCCATTGTTTACCGCTGCCAAACCACCAAACACCACATTATTTAAGTTTTCATAAGCAAGCACCAATTGTCCATTTTGACTTGCATTGAATTGTGAATAATCCACAACCAAATTGTAAAGCAATGTATTTTCACTTACTGTTGCAAACAATCCGTAATATCCAGCATTTTCAGAAGCATCGTTTGACACAACAAAGTTTTTGATAATAATCTTTTTGTTGTTGCCATCCAAACTTGCAATAGCGGTTGAAATTGGTTTTGCAATTTCAACAACAATATCATTTGTAAGCACATAGTTTTGCCCTTCACCTAATATGCAATTGCCGTCAGCATCAAACATTTGGTCTGCCTGGCTGATTGCAAAAGCATCTTGGCGAGTTGTTGCTGTGTAGAAATTCATATCAAAATTGATTGTCAAAACATGTGGCAACATTGTTGTGTCTTGACTGCCAAACACTAGTTTGCAAACCCCAGTTGTTTCGTCATAAGCATAATTATAGTTTATTTTGAATTGCACTGAAGTTTTAAATTTGCCTTTTGCTTTTATGCGCAAATTTGTAATGGCTTCACTGCCTGAACCATAGTTTGTTGTGAACACTTCAAAATAATCATTTTCAACATCAAAACTGCTTGTTATGCCAGAGTCATCAACTTTATATGTAAACATCGACATCAGTTTTTGGAACACTTTTGTTTTAAGTTGTTCTTCTGTCAGTGTTTGATTTTCCGCTGATGCCAAAATTTGATTTTTGATATTTGATAAAATGACGTTATAAATTTCATTTGAGAAATCTATATTGTTATCATTTGTTGCAAAATCAAATGTCAAATCACGTGCTTGATTGATTGCCAAATTTAATGTTGAGCCAAAATCAAATGATGTGTTATCTTTGTTCAAGATATAATCAGTTGGGAAGAAATTGATTGAACTATCTTCTGTTTTGATTTCCGTGTTAGAAATCAAGCTCATACCAACCACAACTTTGAATGGTTTTGAAAGGCTGTTTCTCAATGCAAGTTGCAATCTCATTGAATATGAACCGTCTGAATTCGCTTTAAGTTCACTATATTTATCCAACCATTGATAATCAACATCAAGGCCAAGAGAATTGCCTTTCAAATCAGTGATATTTACCACTGGGTTTGCATTAAATTGGTAGCCGTAAATTTTCAATGTTACGATATTATTTGTTGTGTTTTGTTGAATCAAATATCCTTGAGTATCTTCGCCATTAACCTTTGCTGTGATTTTGTAATCTTCATCATAAGACAAATCCACACCAGGCAAATAATCTGTTACCAAAGATTTTGTTTTAACAATATGAGTATCGTCAGCATTTGTAACATCTAATGTTAAGCGGATTTCATCAGCCAAACCACTAAACTTTTTATCCAACACAACATGAACATATATTGTGCCATCAAATGTGTAACTTACCCCATCAGTTGTTGCACTGGCAAGTTCTAAATAAACTCCCATGCCGTCTTCAGTTTGTGCGCAACTTGGGCTGATGCTGATATACTTGCCAAGCCCAGTGTGATAAACAATTTGTTCAAATCTAATTTTTACTTTTTCGTTAAGGCTTGGGACATAAAGTTCACTGCTCTTCAAAGAAACCTGTTTTATATGCGCATAACTTGGTTGCATACGGACTGTCAACACCCCACCATTTCCACCTGGAGTAATGTTGGCTGTTTCAACTTGACTTGAAGTGATTAAGTAAGTGTAATTGCCCATTGCTTCAGCAGATGATGCTGCATAGTTGTTTATTACGACACTGCTTGAAAGTGTTGAAGGCCTTATTGTCAATTGAACAGTTGTTCCGCCGTCAATTGATGGGTTTGTTTTTGCGTATATTTTTATTGCAAAACTGATTTCACTTGTCAAATATCTGGTGTTGTAACTGTTTTTAAGTTGCATTGCGATGTTGTATGTGTAAGTTTTGTTAGTTTCATTAAAGTTGTTGAACACTTCAATATCAAACAATTCTGGTATTGTTGTTTTGCCTGATTGTTTAAGCAATCTTGAATATTCATCAGTGCCGTCAATCACACTGAAATTCATAATCAAACTGTCATGGTTTTCTTCATCAAATTCAACAATATTGTTTGTTGAAACCGGCTTTACAAATGCGTCAACTTCTGGATTTTCACTGTCAACATAACCAGTTGTCAAAGTTGCAGTAACAACATAAGATTCACTTGATTCACCTTCCAAATGATCAGTGCTAAATTCAAGAGCGGTTGCCGTTTCACTGATATTTACATTTATTTGTTTTGTTGCCAATGTTAAATATTGATCAACCCCGTCTTGTTGAGGATAAATTTCTGTGCCAAAGAATTTTGTTAAATTGAATTTGGTTGTGAATATTATTGTTTCAGTTTTTGTTCCACTGATTTCTGTATCTGTGCTGTTCAAAACAAATCTGTTAAACAAATTTGGATTTTTGCTGATTGTCAATACTGATGATTCAGCATCTTGAATTGTTGCCAAGATTTCCACAAATTCACTTATGTTATCAACATCAAAAAGTGACTTATAGTTTGTTGAATCGTTTTGTCTTGTGTTGATTGTGTCAAGGTCAATTTCCAAGTTTTGCACACCTTTGTAAGTTGAAAGCTGATAGGTTGTGTTGCCTGTACCAACTGCTTGAAGGTTGTCCGCTTCAAGCACAATGTCGCTATACCAATTTTGTGTGTAAATCAAGAAATAGTCACAAGCATCTGGATTGAACAAAGAATATGCTTTAATCAAAATATAATCTTGATTTGATGTGCCTTTAAAATAAATTTCGTTGTTATTTACAATAGACGCATAATCTGCACCTTTAATTATCTTATACACAATTGCACCAATGGTGTTTAGGCTATTTGGCACTTTTGTCAAATTAACCAAATCATCAATTATATGTGTATTTAAATTAATATTATTAAGAGGATTATTGATATCATTATAGTAATTTACTATTGCAGTTTCTGTTATGCCATGTTTAATGATATTGTTAAGTTCATCTTTTTTGTCTGTATCTTCGTTCTTTGTGTAATCGCCAACATAAAGAGAATTGATATCCTTGATTGTTTGTTGATTTAATATTGTTGTGATATCAGTTGGGATTAATGTAAAGTTGTCAACAAGATAAGGCAAATAGAAAACATATCCATTTACGGCAAGAGTGTTAAATGACTGTTCAACCTTCCACATCTCGCCAGAAACACCTGTTTCAAGTTGGTTTTGTTCGGTTGTTGAAAGCCTGTCAAAGTCAACAGGATTATCGTTCACAAACAATGTGCTGTCGTCATAAACAGCAGTATAAACACTGCCAGTTGTTGCAATACGATTGCCAGAAAATCTTCCAATAAAATAACAATTTTCAGCCGTTGAGTTTGAAATCAAATAACTTGTCACACTGCTATCAGCAGCTATATTTGCATTTATGTAAGATGTTTCAAGTTGCACTGAACTTGCACTTTCACTCACGCACACCAAACCATAAACTTGTTTTGCTGTCAAACTGCTAAATGTTTTGTCTTTTACATAATTTTCAACACTGCTTAAACTGATTGTTGCAGAATTTGCATTTGCAACCAAACCTGCAACCACACCCAAGTTGTTTGAAATAATGCCGTATGCTTTGTTTTCGTCCAATTTTATGCCAGCATCAATGCCGTCTTCAAGTTTAAAAGACATAAATTTGACACTGGTTAAAGTTGTTGCTGTTGCTTCGCCAACTGCACCAGCCAATTTTAAGTTTTGACTGCTTGCTGTCAAATTAACACCTAACATAACAATATCTACAATTGTTGTGCTTGCTGATTTACCAACCAAACCTGACAAATATCCTGTTGCTTTCAAGCCATTAACATTGATTTGCCCCATGGTTACAAAGCCTTTAATCACAGCATTTGAAGCGGATTCGCCAGCAATGCCACCTATCAAGACATTATTTTCAACCCTATTAACCAATGTAACATCAAGATCTGCATTTGTAACAGCAATATCCATACCCACATTGTAAGCAAGTTTTTCTAAGTCTGATGCTTGACGATAACTGCCAACAATTGAGCCTGTCAATCTGCCTGCAACAGCACCAAGATACAAATATTTGTTTGTTGCGTTAAAGGCTGTGTAAACTGCACCTTTTGTTGTAACTTTTGAATTTGCAAGGTTAAAATTGTTTGCCATTTCGCCAGCCACACCGCCAAGATACACATCTGTGGAAATACTATTGCGACTGAATGTTAAACCAGAAAAGTCGATTTCAAATTGAACATTACTGATTTTTACATTTGATTCGATAACACCAGCCAAACCACCAATGTACAATGATTTACCACTGTCGGTTGAGGTTGGTTTTAAATAATCTTCAAACTGAATATTCAAGTTCAGGTCTGTGATAGACGCATTGCCAGTCAATTTTGTGAACAAGCCATAATAAACGTTATCCGTTGCAGTTGAAGACCTGCTGATTGTGACTGTTAAATTACGTTTTGTTTCAACCACACCACCGACATCATTAAATTGCACATATTTACCTGATATTGAACCAGAAAAACTATCAAATGTTGTGTGATTTGTAACAACAATATCTTTTGTTAAAACATAGTGAGCATTTAAATTGTTTGCAATATTTCTAAAATCATCAGCTGATGAAATTTTATATCTTGCTTTTGTTGAGCCGTCAGTGATTGTTATAAACACATCTCTAAAGTTGGTATATTTATTTGTTGATTCATCATAAGAATCAAGCGCAACCAAGCGCAATTTAAACATACCTCCACCCAATGATTTGTTTGCACCAATTGAAACCAAACCTGTGAGTTTGGTGATTGTTATATTCAATCTATTTTCTGCTTTGCTCAATTCAACAGCGGTATATTGTTTATTGCCATCTAAAATTGGATTACCGTCTTCATCTTGCAAGATTTCATACAAAATATAATCTAAATCATCGTATTTTGTTGCAACCAATTGATTGTAAACTACTGTTGCATTGAAATTTGATGTTGCCACACCACCATCTGCCACATTTAAGAATGACATATTGATGTTGATTGTATTGTTTTCGCTTGTAAGAGCTTCACCACTTAAAGCGATATCATCTGATTGCACATAACTGCCAAAGTTGATTGTAATGGCTTTGGAAACTGCCAACTCTGTGCCAAAACTTACTGCTGTAAGATTGATTGTTACAAATTGTTGAGATGTTTCAGGTTTCTTGATAAGTTTTACTGTCAAATTGCCTGTCAATGCAGAAAGATAAATTCTGTTACCATGTTCATCGACCGCGGTGCCATTATTGTCTAACAAGATTTCATCAGAACCCAAATATATCTTTATTGAACGATAATCACCTGTAACAGACAATTTTAATTTGTTGATATCTTCAACTATTTCTTCATTGCCATTTGCACCAAATTTAACCGATTGTGAAGGTGTTGCAATGAAACTTTTTGAATCAAATTTTATTGTAGAACTAGCAGCAGATTCATAATATCTATTGATATAAACAATTTCATTGCTACTGCCAGATGCAAAGTTCATATCAATGCTACTTATGCTATTATAAACAGCAATTTCAAACTCTTTGGTTACACTTGTTGTTGAAATTACACCATTTTCTTGAACATAATAAATGATTGTTGCTGTGAAATGAGTTGTTTTACTGCCCTGCACACCCCAAATTTGATATTTATTGACACTGCCAGTTTTGCCAAGTGCAAGATAATCAACTGCTGATGCGGAAAAATCTGTACTATCGTCTTTGCCTGACCTTACAAGTTCTACATTTGCAATTGAGAATTGGTTAAATAAGCCAGAAACCATTTGACCAAAATGCAATTCGCTCTTTAAATTGTAGTTATTTACGATTGCATATCTATCCAACGATGTTTCGCTTTCTGAACTTATTTTGAAGATGTTTTGACCTTCTGTTCTCATCACAAACTCATCAGTTGAAGCAACATATACACTTTGCACTGTAAAACTTGATTCAAACAACGCAGTGTTGCCAGTTTTGCCTGCAAAAATCGTTACCAATGCAGTATCTTTTGCCTGTGTTGCTTTAAGAGGAATACAATATGTCTCATAATATTCACCATTTGAACCCACTGCAGTTTTGAATGCAACTTGTGAGATGCCTGCACTTGTAATATCTTTTTTCAAGTTAATGCTGGTTGCACCATTTTTAAATGCAAATCTTGATGTTGTAGGCAATGTTAAGTCAATTGTATCGGTTGCCAAACTATTGCCAGTATAATAAATGCGCAAATAGAAATTTGTTTCATTTTCAGCATTTGTTAAAATAGTTTTATCAACAAAATTTTCAATACCTGTTGATGATGTTAAAACTTCAAATCTGTTTGCGGTTACCACTTTTTTAACATCTAAAGTATAAGCATCTACATATCCAGCGGTAGAATCGTCAACCTTTTTGTAAGTGGTAAAACTGATTGATTCGCCGTCAGCTGATTCAATAGAATTTTGCTTGAATGTTACATTGATGTTGGAGCCATTCATCACAGCCATAGTGTAGGTTTTGCCAGCGATTGTTTGTGCTTGGCTCAACTGCATAATGCTTCTACCTGTAACATTAAGGTTTGAGGTTGCTGAAATAAGCACCAAATGGCTTTCGTTATCGTTAGGTGCAACATCAACCAATAGATTTAAGCCGTTTTGCGAAACACTGCTGTTTGCCGTAACAAAAATCTTGCCTTCCTTATATGTGTCGTTTGTTTCGCCATTAAGTGTAATGTCTTTAATAATACTGCGTTTTGTGATATTTAAACTTGCAGAATAAAGTTGTTCATCTATAACATAATCCAAACCAAGAACTTTAAGTTCAAATCTAATTGTGTTCCTTGGATAGGTTAAATAAGATTTTTCGTCTGCAGTTATTTCATACATAAATGCTTTGTCTTTTTCTGTTTGTAAAGGTTGAATGCGTATGCCATTGTAATCAGCATAACTATCCATATCAACCAATTTTTCGTCAACATAAACATTTAAACCGTATTTAGCGGTGTCTCCGTTTGCGGTTGTAACACCTTTTATGTATTTACTTTCAATTGTACCAATGCCAACATCAACAACCAATTTATATTCTTTATTTTCGCTGTCATCGTTTACATACAAGGTTTTTTGTTCAAGCTTTGTTGTTTTGCCAGTTTCACTTACAACTGGTGCATCAACATTTGAAAGTGATTCAATAACATACACATCAAACGTTGTGCTTTTTTCGTTTTCATTTTTGTAGAATTTTGAAGTGGCTTTAAGTTTAACAACAGGGTTTGTATTTGCATCAAAATTACTTTTAATTGTCAAACTGCCGTCTTTTGCAAGTTCAACATATTGAAGGGCTGATGCTGAATTGCGTGTTTCTTTCCATTGTCCATTGTCATAATATCCAAGCCCAACAATGCTAAAATCCACAGCTGTTTGGTTAGTTCCAACAGGTGAGAACAACAATGCACTTTGACTTTCATTAGCTGAAGAAAGGTTGTTCAAGTTTACAGTTTTGCCAACTACAAGTGCAGGTTTAAAATCTGTATTTGTTGTTATGGTTTGCAAACTTTCAAAGATGTTTAATTTTAAGCTTGTTTCTTTGCCAGATTTGGTTTCGTAAATGCGAATAGAAGATTGCATTGCACCTTGAACTTTGATTGTAAACACTTTGTCCTGCTTCACAATTTGAGATGATGAAGAATTGCTGTCGTAGATAATCAAATCATCAATATATTTTGCCTTAACATTTTTGATATTGATTTTAAACACAAGGTTGCTTTGCTTGTTTTGAATTACCAGCTTATCCTGACTGTCGCCAAAATTCAATGAAAGATTTTGACCAGCATCATACCATTGGCCAATCACTCCTTTGTCGTCAGCAAACGCATACTGAACTGAAAATTCCATGTCCTTGTATCTGTTGCCACATGCAGACAAAAATCCGCAGGACAAAACCACGATAAGAACCATAAGCATATTTAAAAATCTTTTCTTCATAACCCCTCACCTTAATTTGCTCTAATTCTACATAATTATTAATTTTATTATATAAAATTATATAGGGATAAGTCAAATAAATGAATTTAAATATAATAAATTAAAAAATGTTACAAAAATCTATTTTTAAGTATTTTATAATTGGATTTAAAATTAAAAAATTATTAAAAAATCAATTATTTTGCGATTTTTTATTGATTTTTTATGGATTTTTATCATATTTAATTTATTTTTTGTAAATTTATATTTTTTTATTTAACATCTCACCTTATTGTTTTTTAAGATATAAAAAGTTTTCAGTTTAACAACTTACAAAAACAAGCGGTTGAACAGCACTATAATCGGCAAGCAGATACTGACAACAAAAAACAATTTTTTACAAATTTTGACATATTCCCACATCTTGGGCAATAGATTGAAGTTAAGGAGACAATCATGAAAACTGAAATCTATTCTCGTCCAGTTGATTTAGCGAACTATTTGCTTGAACAACATACTACTATACGTGCAACAGCAAAAGAATACGGGTTACCAAAAAGTACAGTACACCACGATTTAAGCACAAAGTTAAAGTATATAAATTATTCACTTTACCTAAAAGTAAAAAAATTGCTTGACGAAAATTTTAGCGTCAAACACTTACATGGGGGCGAAAGCACAAAACAAAAATATTTAGCATTAAAAAATCAACCAAATAAAAATGATGAATTTGATTGTGAGAATGAATGCTTTTTATAAAAAACATATTTAACAACATACATCTAGCATAATTTAAAATAAGTTAAATAAACTCAAATAATTATATGTAAAATTAAAGTAAAAAAATTATATATAATTAATTATTTGATTATTTTAAAATAAAATTTTAGTTCGCTAATATAAATTAATTTGCTTTCCAATTAATTGCAATAAAAAGTATTTTAAAATCTTAACAAAACCGTATGTTATAGTATTTTAAAATATTTTTTGTTTTTATATTGAAATTTTAAATAAATTTAAATAAATCATATAAACTTATATATTTTTTAACATTTATAATAATTTTATTAAATTATTTTTAATTTTTTATTATTTCAAAAAGCCTTCGATTATTTTTTCTTCCGCTTGTTTTTCCGTCAAACCAAGTGTCATAAGTTTTACAATTTGCTCACTTGCAATTTTGCCAATTGCCGCTTCATGCGAAAGGCTTGCTCGATTATCAAATGCCGAAACCTGTGGCAAAGATGATATCCTTGAATTGTCCAAAACGATGCCATCACACTCAACATGCCCAAAACAAAGATTTTTGCCAATCATATTTGATTTAAACAACTGTTCACTTTCTCCCCTTGCAACACTTCTTGAAATGATATTGCATTTGCTATCTTTGCCTTTTAATTGAACTGTGAAATTTGTTTTAGCAATTTGGAAGCGGTCGGTTAAAATCTTTTCATTTATAATTAAGGTAGCATTCTCGCCAACAATTGCTTTTGTGACTCTGTTGGCAGAATCCACTCCACCGATTTGTGTTGTGTTTAACGTAACAGTTGAATTTTTGCCAATTTTCAATATTGTTGTTGGGTTTAGAATTTTATGCTGACCTTTACCAAGCCCCAAATGATTTTCAACGTAGTTTACTGTTGCATTCTTGCCAACATGAAAGGTGTGAATTCCGTCATGCCCCGCATTTCCAGTTGAATGCACACCACACCCAGCAACGATTGTAACAACCGCACCATCTTCAATATAGAAGTCATTATACACCATATCAAAAAGATCATTTTGATTTACCACAACAGGGATATGGCAAGCCTCGCCTTGACAAGACGAATGAATATAAACATTTATGCCGGGGGTGTCTGTCTTGCGTTCAATCTCAATATTTGCACTTGATTTAAGCATTTCGCTTTTGCCATTAACCCTTATAGAAACCGCACCAGCAGGTATTTCATGCAAATTTGCCACTTGTGCCAAAATGTTTTTGGAAATATTATCTAGTTTCATCATCTGCCTCCTCAATTTTGTTACATGTCAATTTGCCCATGTTTTTAAGCACTTCTTGGCTTGTGCCTGCGTCACTGATTTTGCCTTTGTTCATCACAATAATTTCATCTGCACGTTCAAGCAACCTTGTTTGGTGGCTTACAACAATATATGATTTGTTTTTTTCAAAAACACTGCTTAATTTACCAAAACTCCAAAGGTCAATTCCTGCTTCAGGCTCATCAAAAATCACTGTATTGCCTTTTTTTGCCAGTGCAAGCGCCAATTCAACACGTTTTTGCTCGCCACCCGACAATGTTTTGTCAAAATCACGATTAATATAATCTCTTGCACAAATGCCTACTTTTGAAAGATATTCACAAGCGGTTGGAATACTGTTATTGCATTGCGTTGCGATATCAATCATATCTTTAATTGTAAGCCCTTTAAACACAACAGGTTGTTGAAAAGCATAATTTACTCCCAAATTTGCACGTTCATCAATCGTCAAATTTGTTATGTCCATGCCATTCAAAATCACTTTGCCAGATGTCGGTTTAACAATGCCCATGATTATTTTTGTCAATGTAGATTTCCCGCTGCCATTATGTCCCGTGATTGCTGTTATGCAGTTATCTTTAAATGTGTATGAAAAATTGTCAAGAATGGTTTTCTTTTCTTTGCCATTTTTAACAATATAACTAATATTTTTAAGTTCCAGCATTAAAATCTCCTCGTTTAAAGTGTAGCATAACCATATAAAAAAATCAATTTATTGCATCACACTTAAATCTGTTTATTATTACCACAATAAAAAAAGGAATAGTTACAAAACTATGCCCTTTCGAAATAAACATTGATTTCCATTGTGAAGTTATCAGTTGTTAAAGTCTCTTCGTACGCATTGTCTAGAACGACACCGTTGAATAAGTCTATGCGTCTGCCACCAGCAATGGCTGAGTTGCTAACATACTTTCCGTCCTCGGTCGAATGGAACAAATCGTGATTGTATTCATAAGCAAAAGTGTTGTTAAGTTTTACACCTGCTTGGAAAACTTCAATTGTGAAATAAACGTTATAGTTGCCAGAAGAATGAATATCAATGTCTGTATCAATAAGATAGACCCTGTTGCCTTTCACACCAATTGGCGTACGGAACTTGTTCAACTGTTGACCGTCGACATAACAATCAGCAGACACGTTGCCATGCACTTTGATTTCGCAGTTATTAACCATACGTTGAATACCAACGATAACCGCAATTGTTGTGATTGCCGCAACAAGCAAAATTATAAGAGTAATAATAACAAATCGGTTACGTGTAACACGGCTTCGATATTGTTTTAAGTTGTTTTCGTTGATAGTTTCCAAGTCATCAATACTGATGTTTGATGATTTTAAATGGTCTTTTGTTTTTTGTTTCTTTTTAGCAATTGGCTTTTGTGCCTGGGTTTCACTTAAAGTGCTTTTTGGCACAATAGGTGTTTGCCTTGCTGAGATTGTTTCGCTTGGGGTTTGTGGTGGTACTGGTCTGCTAGCGGATGAAAAATTAGGCGCAGATGATTGCGTCGGTCTTGATTGTAAATTTGGTGAATTTATATCTTTTTCTGCCATAATCTCCCCTTTTTAAATGGTAACACTTTCAACCACAATTTCCATATAAATGCTGTTGCCACCCAAAAGATTTGCAACACTGCTGAATTCTATTGAAAATGACTGCATCAAATATTTGCTTGTGACTGCCGTACTGGTTGCAGGTTCAAACATCACATTTTGACCTGAACTGTTTTTGTAGTAATAGTAGCCGTCAGTTGAATTATATACAAAACCATTTGTTGAACTTGTTGGTGCTGTCATACCCGCAATTGATGATGTAAGTAAAACCTTGCCATTTAATGTTGTTGCATAGAAATTAACTTTGTATCTAATGCCAAAAGATGAACCTAAATCTTCATTTTTAAGCAACAATTTAAGTTGATTTTGAGTGCCTTCGCCCCCTGATGTAAATGTTCCAGTGCCAGCATTTGTATAAAATTTGCTTTCCACAAGATCATACATGCCAACGGTTCCACTTCCATTTACACAAGCAACAAAATCTCTTATCAAAACATTGCTTGTGTTGTAAACTTTGACACTTGAGGCATTCCAGTTTGCAGACCAAGCAGTATCTTGCCAACAGCCGAAAGAGACCACTTTTGTTGAAGTGTTAGGATTAACTTTCAACTTTAAATGTTTAAGTCCATTGTTTGTTAACTGGCTCTTTGTATAGTTTGTTGATAATACTGTGCCTGTTATTCCATTAAATACAATACCTTCAGAGCCTGCATAGATATATGGTGCGGTTGGATAACTTGAAAACAACATAGGGTTATAAGTGGGATCCGTTGTAAATTCTATTTCACACTCCAACATACCAACATTTTTCCACTCCACACCTGTGTTTATACTTGCAGTTTTTGTTGAAGCCTCCCCATGATTTGCCGTCACATAGTTAATTGAGTTGTATCCTGTTGGCAAATCATTTAATGTAACCTTGTTGTTTGTTTTGTTTGTTGTGTTATATGCTAGGCTAACACCTGCGCCTGAAATTTGTTCCGCACCAGCTGTAAATGTTCCTGTGCCTTGGTTGGTGTAAAATTTATCTTCAACTAAATCATACATACCAATCGTTCCACTTGAATTTTTGGCTGGAACAAGATTTCGCACCAAGATACCATTATTATATATCTTGAAATTATACAACTTCATACATGACTCATTGCCCAGTCCTGAAAATATACCATTTGAGTAAGATTGATATGACATAAATAAAATCATTGGTTTGGCAGTAAAAGTAGATACTGAAACTCCTGTGTTATATTCCTTTTCATTTAAAGTCGCCAAATCCACTTGATTCCTAAATCGGTATCTTGTTTTTGTTTTGACAGTTAAATTGGTGGTTATTTGTCTATTGTTATAATCCACCCTAATTGTATCAGGAAGAACAAAGGCTGTGAAACTATTTGAATTCATACTTGTGCGAGAACAATATAATGCTTGATTTTTTGATACAGTAAACATAAAATCCATATCAATTGATGTGCTGCCGTTTGCTGTATAACCTGTATCAATATACTGCGTGCCAGTGGACTCAATATACTCAAGTTGAGTGTAGCCGGTTGGAAGAGACTTTGAAAGCAGTGTTTGTGTGCCGGCGGAATCTTCTTGATAAACATTTAGGTTGGCCTCACCTGTTTTGATAACTGTGTTGATTGTCTTTTTATCCGCACTGCTATCTGTGAACCATGCCCCTGTAACATTCACAATAGAAAACAAAAGACTTATCAGTAAAACAAATACTGATAAGATCATAATCAAGTTCGACCCCTTTTTGTTTATCATTGCTCTCCTATGGAAGCAAACCAGCCGCAGTGCTACCCCATAAGGCTGTAACAGCGGTTTTGTTTGCTTGGACAGCCTCATAACTGATTGTTATTTTAAGATAACTATCTGTTAAATCTGCTGGTGCAGAAATTGAAATTGTTGCGCCTGTTGCGAAGTCATAACAATCGGCTGAAGCTGAAATAACTGATTGAATATAATAGTAACCATCAGTATCAGTAACAACTGATGATGTTTTTGTTAAAATGATATAACTGCCATAATTTGTGGTGTCTGATGAAGCTGTGTAACTATTGCCAGATTTTTCCATTTTGTAAGCATTTACTTTGAAACGAACATAGCCGTCACAATTGTTCACATTTGGCATAATTCCCAAACTTGTGATTGTTTGTGTGCCATCGCTGGTTTTAAACCCGAAAGACACACCACGCAATAAGTTGACTGTGTCTGGATTAACTGTAAATTCAGTTTCCCCAGTTGATGTTGCCTGATTATTGCCAGATGTTTTATAACCAAATGTATATTTCATTTCATAAAAAGTTAAACCGCCCTCCACTGTTGCACGTGCTGTAAAATAAGCATAAACAACATTGAAACCACACAAAAACACAAATACTAACATGAGTATTTTGCCAAATATATTAATTGTTTTGTTGGTTTTTTTCATGGCAATTCCTTTTATGATTATCTATACAATGCCTGATAGTTTGCAAGCACTGCTGTTGGCCAACCTGCAGTTGTCAATTCTGCACTTGAAATAAGCATACCAGTTGTGTCTTCAATTGTGCTTGCTGAAATAACTGTGTCAGTTGCTGTGACTGAAACTGGAATAATTTGACCTGGACGAATAAGCCCTGCGAAATATGAATATCCAGCATTTGTGAAGAAATAACCATTGCTATCTGTAACTGTGCCATTGAAGCGCAAATAATATGACTTTGTTGTTGAATTGTTGATAAAATATGCCTCACCTGTTGTTTCATTCACAAATTGAACATCTGCGACACTGCTTTCAACCGTGCCTGTTAATGTGTAGTTACTGAAATCGTAAATTTGTGCTGATGTAACAGTCATTGTGCCCATCAAAACTTTTTCACCCGGATTGATTTGGCTTGAAATTGTTTTGGTTGTTGGGTTTGCGGCAGTTTGCCAGCCCGCAAATATGTAATATTTTGTGCTTGAACTCCATGCTGAATTTGTGTTTTGAACATAGTTTGAGCCATTATAGATGTAATATTTCCAATAGTTTCTATCCCAATTTGCTGGGGCTGTTGTTTGATTGTTACCTGAAAATTCAGTCATGCCCAATTGGGTGCTATAATAATTATAACTAACCGACAAGCTTAAACCAGAAAGAACGTTTGTGGAAAGATTTTTTGCATACAATTTTGCTGTTGTACCTGAAATTTCAGTTTCCAAAACCAATTGGCTATCATCAGCGGTTGAAGTTGTGGCTGTGATTGTTGGCACAAGTTCAATCCAAACGTCACTGCCTGCATAGGCTGAATTTGCAGCGACAATATCAGCCAAAAGACCATTGGCAATTTGGAACCTTGTGCAGATTGTCATTGCTGAATATGGTGCAATGATTTGACCGCTGTTTTTGCTTCCGCCTGTAGGTATTGTAACCCTTGTGGTTGACGTGAACACATCACGAGCCCAGTGTGTTGAATTAGCAAAGTCATAAATTTTCCCGTATTCCGCTGTTGCATTACCATTGCTGATATAAACTTTGATTGCATAACTAGCACTCACTGAAAGTTTGTTTGCAGTGTTGTTTACCACACGAATTTGTGTTTTGAATGTTTCAGCACCTGTTGCTGTTGATTGATACAATGCAGCATCGTATTTTGAAGTGTTTATAACTGAATAACTGCTTGTTGGCATTGTTGCTGTGATTGAACTATCTGTGATTGTTGTGATTGTTGCTGTACCGATGCCATTTCTTGTTGTGATATTGCCCAATTCGTTGAGATTGACAATTGTTTCAATATGGAAGTTTGAATAATCTGCATTTGAATAATAACCACGTGTTACAACTTCAACCGAATCCAAAATATCCACATACACCGCGGTGTGTGCTGGAATAATGTAACTATAAGTCCTTATCTCTTGCACTTGGGTGTTATCGCTTGGATATGTTTCATTTGTCCAGTTGTCAGCAAAGTCATATTTGATTGTGTTGTTTACAACATGGACGTCACTTGGCGAAGTCGAACCTGAGTCAGCAACCCAGTTGCCAACTGCACGAGCTTTGATTTTTACTGTGCTTGCACCTGTTATAATATAAGCACCAACGCCAACATAATTTTTGTTGCCAAATATCTTTTTGATTGCTGTTGTTGTTGCCTCGCTGTTGCCTTGTTCAAGATTGGTTACACTGCCAGATCTGAATGCTGTTTTACCCTCTGGCGCTTTTGGTTTATAACTGCCTTTATCTGTTTGATTGTACATCACAACAAAAGCATCCGTGCCTGTGTAACTGCTTGCTTTTCTAGCTTGATATTCCGCATAAGCTGAACCCGCTGTGCCAGATTGGTCAAGAGTTTCACTTTCTTTTACAATTTTAACATTTGTGATATTGATTTTTAACGATTTGTTGTTATAAGTTTCATCATAACAATCAACAAAGTTAACACCAACAATGATTGGCAGTTTACCTGTGCCTTTTTGAACTGTATCACGATAATATATCCTGCCGTTATCCACAATCCAAGCATTTCTATTTGAAAAGTTCAATATTACATTAGAGCTATCTAAACCGCCTGTCCATTCAAGACTATATTCAACATAAAATTTAAAGTTGTAATCATAAGAATATTGTAAAGCAATTTCATATTCTTTTGCACCATCGCCGAATGGTATGCCGTTTGGCAAACTATCATTGACAATTTGATAACTTTGATTTGGCAAATACATTCCTGTTGCGTAGCCTGAATTGTGGCTTTTGCTCCAACTAAATGCCGCATAAACGACACTGGTTGTAAATGCAAAAACTGCGCCCAATAAGACGCATAGTATTTTTATTAGATTGCCTTGTTTTTTCTTTTTTGCAATCATGCTAAAAACCCCCTGTTTTTGCTTTCATTCTGTTTGATATTAATATACCAGCCTTTTTGCATTGCGCATTTCAATTTCGTTTTGCGCAACATAAGTGAAGCACCACAAACCTAAAATGATTGTGATAAACAACATTTTATGTTCGGCTATAAAATCCACATAACTGCCATAATTTGCAATGTTGGTTACAACTTTGCCTTCTATTTGATTTGCTGATACATATTGATACAATGCTGATGCTTCTGTCCTGACTTGTCCCAAAGACTTATCTTTAATTGCGTCAGCTTCTTGTTGCCATGTCCAGCCATCTTCTGCTGAACCATATTGGAAACCTACATTGTCGCCATGACAGATATACACATCATCTTTGATTGCAATAAGGCGGTGAACTGTTGGCAAGTTACCTGAACCAGTTTGGTCAAATTTAAGCACATCGCCAACTTTATACTCTTTTGCAGAGTGCACAACCACCATGTCCCCAACTTTGATTTCTGGCTCCATACTGCCAGTTAAAACTTTGTATGGCCTAAAGTGAAAGGCATATACAAATATAAGGCAAATTGCCAAAATAATCACAATACCAATTGCAAGATTATATATAAGTTGTTTTGTAAATTTAAATGCTTTATTTTCTAAAATCTGATCGTTGTAATTCATATTTCCCCTTAATCAATTTGTGTACAACCAGTTGGATTGTAATTATTTTGGCTTGATCCGCCATAAATACCCATCAATTCAACAGATTTATAATCTGAACTGAATTGTGTTTTGTTTGTGAATGTTTGATTGATTTTGCAATTTGATATGCTTGCCATCGTGCCATTGTTTGATGTAACATACCCTGTCACAAAACCGATATATAATTTGTTGCTGTTTGAAATTGACAAATTGAATTGCAATTTGATTGTGCAATCATCAATTGAGCCACCTTGCATTTGTCCAACCAATCCACCAAGATTTGTTGTTTCAAGTGCTGTGTGATTGAATGCACCCAGCACTGTGCAACCAGTGATATTTACATTGATTGCATCGCCAACCAAACCACCAAAGTTATCTGCGTAGATATTTGTTGTTTGGCTGATTGTTGATGTTGCATTGCTGATTTCTGCAGTTGTTGAGCCGTTGTTTGCCATATAACCAGCCACACCACCAATTGCTTTAAACCTGCGATTTGTGTTGCTTTGTGTTACTGACAATGACACACTTGTTGCCCTTGACACACTGCTTGCAACTTTGACACCTTTTGCATAAGCGGAGATGCCACCAACATATACACTGCCTGAAGTTGAAACGAAATCTGCTTGTACTTCAACATTAAGATTAACTATACAACCTTCAAAAGTTGTATTGACAGCTTCGCCAACCAAACCTGCAATATAGGCATTGCTTAACAACGCATAATTGCCAGCAAGTTGAATTGTTGCATTGACAACACTAATATTTGACAATGTTGCATTGGTTGAATCCATTGCTATCAATGATGATTTTAACACATTTGTCTGTCTTTGTGCAAATGTATTGACGAATTTTGTTGGATTATTGTCAGTTTCCGCAATATTTAAGTTTTTAATTGTTGCATTTTCAAGTTGTCTAAACAACGAGATACCTGCAAAGTTAGAAACTTGACTATTTGAGACATCAACATTTGTCATGCCAAACAATGAGAAATCTTTACCATCAAGCACACCAGTAAATTTGTTTGCAATGATTGCACCATTTGCGTTGATTTGTTTTGCCATATCAACTGATGACATATTAATGGCTTGTACAAGTTCAAAATGTTTATTTGGTTTTAATGTAATGTTAAGCAATTGACTTGCATTTGCTATGCCATAAGGTGTGGTTTCACTGCCGTCACCTGATGCAAAATAATTGAAGTCAATGTCTGCGTAAGGTGTCGCAACTGATGTTAAACTATCTTTACGAACCACACTTACTGATAATTGTGTATATTTACCAGCTGTTGTCAACGGATAAACATAATAGATTTTTCCTTCAATCTCTTGCATATAGTTTGTGTCGCCATTGTTGATTTCAACAACTTCCACAGTTGAATCTCCCAAACTGCTACCTGCACCATTGAAGGTGTATTTTGCAATGTTATAAGAAATCCTTAACTTATCGTTTGTTTTGAAGTCTTCGGCAATTGGGATATACAAACTTAAATTTGTTTCATCAAATCTAATTTCGCCAACCGGTTGAGGACGTTCATTTGAACCTGTGAAAACATAAACCCCGCCATTGAACACCTTGCCAGTGTCAACACCAACTGCTTGAATTTTGATGGTGTAACTGCCTGTCAATTGTTCTGGTGCAACACATTTTAATTCTTGAGTTGCCAAAACAGTTTGTTCACTTGTTGATTCTGCCCCTGAACTGTCTGTCCACTCAAATGTCACTTTATAACCTTGAGCATTTTCAACTGCTTGCCAGCTTATATAGTCATCTTTTTCTGTCGCACCTGTAACTGTTGCAAGTTTTGTAAAGCCTGTAGCACTATTAGATTGCATTGATGATATATAGTCTGCGCCAACAGCTTTTATCACAATTGAATAACTGCCAGTTTCAAGCAAATTGCCATAATTATCTGCTGTAATTGTAAAATCAATTTGAGGATTAACTGTTGTAAACGTGTAGGTTTTTGCACCTGTCAACACAACAATATATTGATTGATGTGTGCTTGGTCTAAATGCTCCCAAACAAGCACACCGTTATTGGAAACAATAACATCAGGTGAAACCTTGCTAAGCCTTACCATATCTTGAGCATCAGTATAATTGCTGTTCAAAATTTCAATGTCGTTTGTGCTATCATATTTGCCAAGTGTCAACAATTTGATTGTGTAATTGCCCGCATTGATTTTGCTTTTGCCAATGCCGTCAATACATGTATATTCGTTGTCACTGATTTCGTAGTAATAATACTCTGCACCATCAAACTCTTTTTTAAGAGTTCTATCTTTGGTAATGGTTTCTTCAATAACTCTGCCATCTTCAAATTCTATTCTAATGACTGTGCCGTTGTAATTTGCTTCGTCCTTAACTCGCCATACAATCACACCTTGTTTTATGCCAACATAATCAAGGCCTTTTGATTTTTCAATATTTGTAACTTTATCTTCATCATTGGTTTTCACAAAGGTTGCATTCAAAATGCCTGTATCTTTTTCTTCTGTTTGAATGGCACGCACTTTGATACCAAATTTTTTGCCGTTAATCAAACTGATTTTTTCTATAACATTTTGTTCGCCATCAACACGAGTTGCTTCAACAGTTTCAGGCAAAACATAAGTTAAAACATTGTTTGATATTGACACACCTTCACTGTATTGATTGATTTTAAAATTATATTCACTTGTTGAACCTGCATTGTTAAGGTCTTTAACGACAAATTCATAATCAGTGATGTAAGTTTTAATTTTATCGTTAAGCACATAAGCAAGGTCAAATTGCAGTTTGCCTGAATTTACTTGCAAGTATGTGTTTGATAAACGTTTAAACGGATAACTTGTGCTAGGCACACGTGCATTTAACAAATATCTTGAATCAAGATTTTCAGTTCCAACACCAGCAAGAGTTCGAATTTTTATCGAATAGTTGCCCGGAACAAAATATTTAGAGAATTCAAATTTCAAATATTCGTCATTGTGTTCAAGTGTCTGAACCTTAACAAATTGTTTATTCACAAACTCTGTTATCGGATTTCCGTTTGCAACCTGTTCTACTGTTGTTGCGTCATGATACAAATAATAAATGTAAGGTCTTGGATCAATTGTTCCACCGTCATAGTACACAATAGGGGTGATTTCCAATTGATAAACAGGATAATCCATTGCAACACCATTTTGGTCTTTTTTAAGTTTGTTTTGGAAAATTAAGTCGCCAGAATATGTAAACGTAAATTTGGTTGTGGTTTCGCCAGTCTCACCATTCAATGTTTCGGTTGAACTTCCTGTATCATCTGCGTATTCATAACTGATATAAGATTTTAAATTGTTGTCTGTATATCTAATAAATGATTTTGAAGAATATAAATCGGTTGACAAATATGCTTGATTAACACCCGACACATCAGTAATATCACTGCCTAAGATGTGCAAATCTATGCTGAACACACCACCTTCAATCAATGATATAATATAATATCCATGATCGTTTGCTGTGTTAAGGTTGCTTGTCAATGTCACACTGCCTTTGTTTGCAACCATTTTTGATTGATAATAGTAGAAATTGTCAAGATTGAAATTGATTTGATCGTTTTTGAATACATTGAAATACAAATATTTAGTTTCTCCACGATTGTCCAAATATGGGTACTTTATCATTGCACAAAGTGAAGCAGTATCTTCAAATTCTGTCAAAAGTGAACTATCAATCAATGATTTGTTTGCAATAAATGTTTTATAATCTACTGCGAACATTTCATAAGGGTTATTGTTGATTTTCACTATCAATTTGTAAACGATTGTGTTTTTATAGAAACTATAATCAATTCCGCTTACTTTTTTGTTGAATTGATAATTAAAACCGCCAAGCATAAACTCTTCTGGACAAGCAAATGTGAACACTCCACGTTCGTCAACTCTTATCCAAGTTTTATCTTCTACATTTTCCTTTTCAGGGTCAAAAGCCAACTTTGTGAAACTACTGATTGATTTTTCTTGCTTACTTGCTGAATTGACAAGTGCAAAATCTCCACGAGTGTTGCCAATCAATTTAACACTTAAACTATAAGTGCCTTTACTCAATTGCAACAAATAACTATCTCGAATATTTATAACATATTTTTGAGCAATATTTAATGTGTCAACATTTGTACCAGTCCAATTTTCATATCCAGCATTAACCAAAGCTGAAATATTTTCTTCATAACTAGGATTTGTGTATGTAAGTGTTTCAACAACACCAGTGGTTGTATTTCTAAATGACAATTTTGCCGTTGTAAACAGTTTGTTTGCTTCCAAAATCAACACACCGTCATCAACATTTACATTTGTATAGCAAGGCATACGATGTACACAAATCGTATCGCTCGTAATGCTATTGACAACGTTATTTAAATTAGAAACTGCTTTGACTTTTACAATGTAATTGCCAACATAATCATTAAATCCGTCAAATTCATATTTATTGGTTGAAAGCACAACTGTTTGTTTGATTGAACTGTTGTTTACATCTTCAAATGTCAAAACATATTCAGTTGCACCATCAATTTTTTGCCATTCTATAACACCTTCATTCACGGTTAAAATTGGGGTTTCCAACAAGATAACTTTGACTGCGGTGCTATACCCTGAACAGCATAAATTATAACCTTCAACTGCTGTTTTTGGCATTGATTTAACTTGAACTAAATAATTGCCAGAACTGAATGGAACAGTTGCGCCTTCTTCGTTTTTGTATCCATAAGGGAAAACCACACTGCTTGTGGTTATAATTGAAGGATAACTTGTTTCAACATAATTGTCTTGTTCAGCATTGTATTCAAGATACACTAAATTATTATTGCTTAAATACTCATTGCCATTTGCATCTATCAATCTAAATGTGTAGCCTGCCAAAACATCTGTTCCGTTTGATAAAACATTTAATCCAGTATCTCCCCATGTCAAAGTTTGTGTTTTAACTTCGCTTGGGTCTGCCACTGCTGGAAGACTAACACTTGTTGGAGCAAACAGACCATAAAAATCTGTGGATACAAGATTTGAATATAAGAAAATTTTGCCTGTGTCGCCATTTGCCAACACGTCAAATTTTACGTTTTCTTTGATAAGTGAATTAACACCATATTTCAGCACAACAGTTGGATCAACAATCAATTTGTTGGCTTTAAGGCTTACCCCTTCAACACCTTTATAAAGGTATTGAGTTGTTCCTATGCTATCAACAAATCTTATCACACAGCCTTGCAAAGTTGCCAAGTCTTGGCTTTGGTCAAATATTGTGTTTTCAAACAAGTTTGCACTTGTTTGGTCAATTGTTAAAACTATTAAGCCATCTTCAATACTTACACTTGGAGATGTTAATTTAACAATATCAATTTCTTCTGAATTTTGGCTGTTTGTATAACCATCATCTGTTTTTGAAACAGATTTAACAACCAAGGTCATGTTGCCGTCATTCAAGCCGAAATCATAAGCACTAGTAATTAAATTGCCATTTAATTTAGTAAGCCCTGATTCAGTCTTTTTAAATATATCCACCCCATCAACATTTTCTGGCAACTCAAAATAAATTTTTGCACCATCTGTTGAATATATAGGTTTGTCAACAATTGTGTAATCAAGTTGGTTAGAAGCAACCGAATTAAATACATATACAAGTTTTGTTACACTATTTTCATCAACAAAACTATAACTTGATTCTGCTTGCACAAAAGCTATTACACTTTTTGTTCCAACAAGGTTTTTGCCATAATCATCAAGATTGAATGTGTAACTGTATTGTGAAGAGAGACTTGGTGTTGGGTCAATCAACAATGTTGCAAAGTTGATTTCCTCATCTGTTGTATTGAAAACCTTTATCATAAATCTACGGTCATAGTTGGTAGCCAATTCATCAAAACTTATTCTAACCGAATTGTTACCAAATTCTGTTGAATTGTTTTTTGAAGAAATCAAATTCAAACTATTTGCACGTTTAATTAAAATTGTTTCACCAATACTAGATAACATCAACTCAGTTTCACTGGTTTTGTTATTTAATGTGATGATTGTAACAGAATTTATCTCTTGCACATCGTCAGCAGGTAAGTTGTTATAAATATACTCTACATCAAATTTTATTGTTTGTGATTCACTATCAACAATTGCGGTTGAATCTAATCTCAATAGGTATTTATTATTAACTAATAATATGTAGTCATTATACCCATAGGATAATGAAGAATTGAAACTGATATTTTGCTTATCTCTAACAGCCATATCAAAAGTTGTAGATGGCGCCAATTTTATTTCAACATTTGAAGAAAAGTCACTTGTTGCACTGCTGTCATTGCCATCATTGTGTCCAGCAACAAACTTAATTTTAATATTGAAGTTTGTCGCAGTCTCTGGCAAAATAGGATTGTATTTTTCGTCCAGCAAAGTTAAATAATAACTATCGCCTAATTTTTCTAACGCAAGCAAAGGATTAACTGTTTCAAAATCCGTTTCATCAAAAGCCACACTACCCAAACTTGAATTTATTTCAACTGCCAAAATTGCATTGTCATGCGTCTTAGTTGGTGTTATAACCAATTTGTTGCCAACTATTTCAAATTTAGCATCACTTGAATGTTTGTTGATTTCAATTGTTTGTGGCAAAGAATTTATGTAAATGCAACCATTTCGATTTTGCGCTGTAACAATCATTTCAATAATGTTTTGCCCTTCAATCAAACTGGTTAAAGCTGAGCCGAATGAATAACTTGTTGTAATATCATGTCCATTAAGTTTTAAAGCATAATTTGAACCGTCATAATCTGTTGTTAAGGCATTGGTTAAATTGTTAAACATCAATACTGGTGTGTTTTCCCTTGCAAACTGATAGGTTGCACTGATTGGAGAATTTAAAGATGTTGTACCATTGCCAACAGCAACCAAAACAAACACTCTATTTGCGCCTGATGTTAAATCAAAATTGTAAACAAGATTTTGAACATTAGTGACGTTGTCGTTTTCAATGATATTGTAGGATACAGCTCCCGAGACTTGGTTAATTGTAAATCTCGGTTCATCCGCTTGTGTTGTGATTGTTGGTGCAGGCAAAACACTGAATGGAAGGCTAGCACAAACTTTTTCTAGTTTGTTTTCAAGCACAGAGAAAATTGATGCATTATCGCCCAACACATAGACATTAATTTGATAACTTCCCGCATCTAAATTCAAAGCATTTAAATCTGCTCCGTTATCTATTGTTTGAATCACAGTGCCGTCTTTAATCAACTCAAGTTTAATATTTGCGTTATGTTGATTGTTGAATTCACCTGCTTCAACATTAATATATCCGTTTTCAATATTTGCTGTATCTACTGTTGTTAATTGAACAAATTGAACATTTGTTACAGCACTATCAATTGAAGAACTGCCATTGCCAAAATGTTTTATTTCAATACTATACTCGCCAGATTGTAAAGTAAGCCCCAAATCAAGCAGGCTGATGCTCATTTCTTGCACATTTGCGGTAAATGTTTGCGAATATAATTCTTGCTTGTCTGAATCTAAAATTCTAATAAGATATTGATGGTTAATGCTTGCTGAAAATACAAGATTATAATTCACAATTTCAGCGGACACTGTTGGCATTTTTTGAACAATATATTCTGCTTGCTCAGATGATAAATATGCAATATCTCCATCAACAAAATTTGCTGTAACAATAGCAGTATATTGTTTGCCAGATTCAAACACGTTAGATGCAAAATCAATTGTATTGTTTGCTGTAGCTAAATTCAAAACAATATTCTTGTCTTGATCCACAACTTTTACTTGATAACTTACAGCATTTTGGACATTGTTCCAGCTTAAAACATTGTTGGTGCAAGTTAAGGTTGGTTTTGTAAGTTTTGAAAATGCTTTTGTTGCAATTTGATTTGCAGATTGAATTAAATTTTTTGTTCCGTTTAAAACTGGTTTAATACTGATTTGATAGTTATGGCCCGGCTCAAACAAGGTTTCAAAATTTGTAATTGTTTTTAAATCGAAATAATTGGTGTTAACCGTATATCTTGGTGTTTGTTCATTATTTAAATAAACTGCATAACTTTCAACACCATTGATTGCTTGCCAAGACAAGACATTGTTTGCCATGGATAAATTCAAATTTTCTATACATTTCACATTCAACACAACTGTTTCTGAATCGTAAGCTGTGAAACCTGTAGAAGCTTTGCCAACTGTTTTAACACCAACTTGAACAAATTTATTTGCCAGTGTGTTAGATACAACAGCCAAATCAAATGTTGAATTTGACGATGATCCAATAAGTGCATTGTCTATATACACTTGATAATTGTTTGTGTTGGCTTTTTGAACAGTCAAAATTCCATTTTCAACATTTATTGATTTTGGTGCACTTGCTTGATTGATTTTGATGGTTTGAGAGAAATTTGAGTCTTCAAGCGCATTTGTGTAAGTTGGGACGGTTGCTTTTACTCTAACCGTTAAATCTCTGTCATAAGCAGAAAGCCCTGCTGTAGTTGTTGAAGACTGAAGGTGTTTATCATAATCCGCAAGAGAATATTCAAGCACATTACCAATAGCAATGCTTTCGCCATTTATTTCGATAGTGTAGCCATTAATAAATCCATCTTGACTTGCTGATGAAATTGTAAATGATTGTTTTTCTGCAGAATAGGCAATTGTTGGGGTTGATAATTTGGTTATTTTAGATACTACTTGAACAAGCATTACATCTTGAATTAAATCATTTTCATCTGCCACGGCCTTGATATAGGTTTTACCTGCTGTGAGTGCAGTGATTTGATTGTTTCTAGATGAAATTATTTTGTCATCACCAGAAATAATTTTATAAGCCTTGTTGGTTGGATAACTTGGACTGAAATAAACATTTGGTGTGTAGGTTTCACCAACCAGCAAAACAACACCATCAGCAGATGGCGAATTAAAATAAATATTTTCAACTGCTACCTTTTGTTCACACCCTGCAAACAACAAAGAGAAAACAGCAACTAACAAACAAATGATTAAACTTTTCTTCTTCATTTAGACACTACCCCTTTATGTCTTTTTTTGTCAAAATTAGTTTAACACATTTAAAATTTTTTATCAAATAATTTTATAATTAATTATAAATAATAAATAAAAATCAAAACGTGTAAAAATATCCAAAAAAAAATATAAATTTAAGTAGCCTTAAAAATAAAACAATTTTGCAAAAATTTATCAAAAAATATGTTTTTGTTGAGTTTTTTACGATTTTTTTGTTAATTTTTTAATATTTTTAAAATTTTTATTTACTCAGTCGTTTCATGCTGGCCAACAAACATTTTCAAAAGTCATGAAATCTTATTAACAGCATAATATTAAATATGATGTATGAAGACTTTAAAATCTTAAATGATGACCAATACAAGCTAATAAGTGAGCAACTACAAAATCAAAGAATTTGTTCGAACATAGAGATTGCAAACAAACTTTTTTTAACATTAGACCAATGCAAAAGTTTTTGCTTTGGATTAAATAATCAAGTAAACAAAAAAATTCAAAGCATTTTGCAGTATGCAAGAAACCAGTTGGACAAGTTAATAAACAATGTTAACGTAAGCTTTAACATTGATGCTCATTCCGCGCAAGTCGTCACGGATTTAAACATATTTGCTTTTGCAAAAAAATTGATTGAAGCTATACAGACTGTTGCAGAATTATTATATCAGCCAAACAGTGAAAAGTTTTTCCACTTTTCTTTGTCAACTATTTCCACACTTCTAGATATAACAAATCAACTTTTTGATGCTTTGGAAAATAGTAACATACATTTATTTAAGCACATGTGAAAACTGAAACAATATTTATCAATTAATAATTTTGTTTCTCAAAATCGCAAAGACTATATAAGCGTCTTATTAAAAGATTTTAGAAAAATATAAACACTGCTTTTAAAAAGCAAATTAATTATTAAAAATAATTTCAACAATAAAAAATCATTTTTAAATCATAACTGTTTTTACATTGCAATTCTGTAAAAAAAATAATAAAAATATTAATTTTTGTAAAATAATTAATAAAACAACAACATTTTATGCAATTTTTAATTATTTTTTAATATTTTTATTTTTTTATTGTTTTTGATTTCCCTTTTAACAATTTCAGTTAATGCCGGATCAATATTGCTTAAAGTTTTCAAGTCTATTGCCAGAGACTTAAATTGGTTTTGTTTTGCAATTAAAAACACTTCTTTGATGGCAGTCAAAAAATTTGTGTAATCGGCAGAGGAGTTTTTCGCTTCCGCTTCTACCAAAATCTTTATTATATTTTTACAAGGCAAATTAAACGCATCAATTATATATGCCTTTGTGTGAGGTAAAACATTTCTATATTCCTGCACATATTTTGCAAACTCTTCTTTTGTCTGCAATCCGGCACAAAGCAAGGTTTTTCTCTCAATATCGGATTGTTGTTCAATAGGTTCAATAAGTTGACTTGAAAACAATACACAAGCATCAACTTTAAGTTCTTCTAACCCGCAATTGAAATCTGCACAATTGTTTTTGAATTTGAATGAGCCAGCTTCTTTCACACCTTTTTTAATCAATTCAAAAGACAACAATTTGTCTTGCATTTTAAGCAGTGTATCATCTATATCTCCAATTGCTCTTATTTCAAGTAAACTATCAATGAGCCATCTCTTTTGTTGAATGGTTAAATGTTTGGGCAAAGGTTGCTCAGTCTCTTTTGTTAAAGCCAAAAGAAGTTCATCAACCAAATCAACATATTCATCATCTGTCATTTTTACATTTAACATAATTATATTATACCTTTTTAACACCCAACAAGTCAATCGGTATGTTTTACCTTGCCCAAATTGTCACAATCAACATATATTGAATTATGGATAAAAAAATATGTGTTTACGCAATAGCAAAAAATGAAATTAAATTTATAGATAGATGGTATAATTCGGTGAAAGAAGCAGACTATATTTGTGTTTTAGACACAGGTAGCAGTGACGGAAGTTTTGAAAAGTTTTTATCGTTGGGTATAAAATGCAAACAAAAAACATATAAAAAATTTCGATTTGACAAAGCAAGAAATGACAGTCTAACCTTAATCCCAAAGGACACTGACATTTGCGTTTGCGTTGATATTGATGAGTTTTTTGAGCCAGGCTGGTCCAACATCTTACGCAATAATTGGAATGATATGGTTGGCAGAGCAAGATATCGCTACACCTGGAATTTTAATCCAGACGGAAGCGAAGGCACAGTGTTTATGGCAGACAAAATACACAAATACGGCTTATATTATTGGACCCACCCAGTTCATGAAATCTTGAAAGAAACCAAACCAACAAAATTAAAAACAATAGACCTGCCAAACATTCAGTTAAACCACCAAGCGGACAATACAAAATCCCGTGCAAGTTATTTGCCACTTTTAGAATTGTCTGTAAAAGAAAATCCAGCCGATGACCGAAACACACACTATCTCGCAAGGGAATACATGTTTCATGGACAATACACAAAAGCCATCAATATGTTCAAAAAACACCTGAACCTAGCTAGCGCAACTTGGCAAAATGAAAGAAGTGCCAGTTTTAGATATATGGCAAATTGCTACAAACAGTTGGCTATATCAAAACAGAAAGATAATACAAAAACTAAATCAAATTATTATTTCACAAAGCAGATTGAATGTTTAAAATTTGCCATTCTAGCATGCAACACTTCACGTGAGGCCTACTACGATTTAGCAGTAACATATTTTGAACACCAGGATTTTTTGTCAAGTGCATTGTGGTTTAATGAAATGTTTAAAATAACCACAAGAGAATTGAATTATATCTCAAACCCCATCTGCTGGGGCTCTCAACCACACGATTACCTTTCTATATGCTATTACAATCTTGGGGATTTTGAAAATGCCTATGTTTGCGTAAGCAACGCATTAAGGTATTCCAGTGAAGAAAGGCTTAAAAACAATCAAAAAATCTTTGCTGATTTGATAAATGCTAAAAATATAAAATAATCGTACCGGTTAACTCAATACAAACTCTAAACAATCTGCATAATTTTAATTACTTTGGTAAGCCAAAACAAATCAACAAGGTGTTATAAAAGCAAAAAAACTGCAACGTTGCAGTTTTTTAATTTCCAAATTGAGAATTAAACAATTCCGCATAGAAACCGGCTTTTTCAAGCAATTCTTGATGCGTGCCTGTTTCAACAATTTGTCCTTTATTCATAACCAAAATCTTATCAGCATTTTCAATTGTTGACAATCTGTGTGCTATTATAAAGCAGGTTCTGCCCTCCATTATTTTGTCAAGTGCAGATTGAATTATCATTTCAGTACGAGTGTCAATATTACTTGTTGCCTCATCTAAAATCAACATTGGTGGTTTTAAAAGCATTATTCTTGCGATGCAAAGCAACTGCTTTTGCCCCGCAGAAATATTGTCACCACGTTCACTGATTATTGTATCATAACCCTGTGGCAGTTTTTGAATGAAATCATGGGCATTTGCAAGTTTGCAAGCCTCTACAATTTCGTCCATTGAAGCATCTGGTTTTGCATAAGCAACATTGTCTTTTACACTTGCATTATAAAGCCAACTTTCCTGCAAAACCATGCCATAAAATTGCCTAAAAGAGTTTCGTTTAACTTTTCTTACATCTTTGTTGCTTACTTTTATTGAACCAGCATCAACATCGTAAAACCTCATCAACAAATTAATAAGAGTGCTTTTACCACAACCAGTTGGCCCAACAATAGCAATTCTGTTTCCTTTTTCAACTTCTAAATTAAAATCTTCAATCAATTTAAATGCTTTGGAATAACTAAAATCAACATGCTTAATACTTACATTACCATTGCACTTTTTAAGTTCTGGCAAATCTTCATCACTTATTTCATCTTGTTCATCAAGCAAATTAAATACACGATTTGCACTGGCAACCGCAACATGCAAATCTGCAAATATGCCAGCAACCTCATTGAATGGTTTTGTAAAATTTTCACTATAACTTAAAAACGAGCTGATTTTACCAATTGATATACCACCATTAATAGCCATCACCCCGCCAACAACACCAACAACAGCATACAGAATATTATTAACCATACGGCTTGCAGGATGCGCAAGTGAAGCATAATACAAAGACTTCTCACTAGATGTGTACAACTGTTGATTTATGTCTTCAAATTTTTTGTTTACTGCTTTTTCATTATTAAAAGCCTTAATGATTTTCATATTAGTTATCATTTCTTCAGCATAACCACTCATTGCCCCCTGTTCATTCACACGTTTGCGATACAATTCTTTGCTCTTTTTTGTAATTTTAATCGCAACCCAAAGTGAAACAGGCGCCATGACAACAACAATCAAAGCCAAAGTCCAGTTAAGGACAAACATCATCACAAGCACGATAGCAACTTGGAAAATACCACACATTATTGCCTTAAAACCCTCAAGGAAACCATCTGTAACATTTTCCACATCAACAACCATTGTGTTCATAATGTCTCCATGCGATTTATTGTCGATGTATTTTATTGGCACAGTGTTGAGTTTTTTGTATATTGAGTTTCTTATTGATTGTGCTGTTAAATAAGTAAGTTTATTCATATAGACACTGCCCAGCCAATCAAACAGTGAATTTACTGCTGTTAATATAAAAATTGTAACACACATGATAATCAGCAACTCAAAATTAACCCTGCCAGCTGTCAGCATGCAATCTATCGCTTTACCTGTGCATATAGGTATAAGCATATTTAGCAAAATTGCTATAAAATCAAACAAAACAGAAAAGAAAAAGGTTACCCTATGAGGTTTTACATAAGGCATCAAGCGAGATAAAAATTGTTTATAGCCTGATTTCTTCTTTTCTTTTTTCATCTTTTTCCTTTTTTATTTTGATTGAGATTCATATATCTCACGATAGATATCACAATTTTTCATTAGTTCATTATGTTTACCCATACCAACAACATCGCCGTTATCAAGCACAATAATCAAATCACATGACTTAATTGATGTTGCACGTTGAGAAATCAAAACCGTAGTTGTGTTAAGCCCTTTAATAGCCTTGCGTAACTTACTGTCGGTTAAAAAGTCAAGCGCACTGCTACTATCATCCAATATCAGCATTTCGGGTTTACCTATAAGTGCTCTTGCAATAGTCAATCTCTGCATTTGACCGCCACTTACATTTTTACCACCAGCCATGATTTGATAATCAAGGATGTTTCTCCATTCACTCACAAACGGCCATGCCTGAGCAATTTTAAGAGCCTCTATGATTTCTTCATCAGTTGCGTTATTGTCACGAATTTGCATGTTTTGGCGCAAACTTCCACTGAACAAAGTACTCCTTTGTTGCACAATGCTGATATCTTTACGCAATTGTTCAATAGTAAAATCTTTGATATTTTTGCCTTTGAACAAAATTTGACCAGATGTCACGTCATAAAAACGTGTCATCAAACTTGCAATAGTTGATTTGCCACTGCCTGTACCACCGATAATGCCTATCGTTTGATGAGGATAAATTTTAAACGACAAATTTTTGATAAATGATTGAGTTTGATTGTCTAAATTATAGTTAAATGACACATTGTCAAACTCCATCAAAGCATCATACTCAAGTTTTTTGTATGCTTTTGCATTAGGTTCATTTTTTATAACTGGGACTGTGTCCAAAACCTCTTGAATTCTGTGCCAACTTGCAACTGTCCTTACAAATAAAATGATACCTTGTGAAATTACCAATAATGAAATTGTAATGGTTGAAACATAATCTATAAGAGCAATCACATTACCTTGTGTTAACGTCCCAACATTTATTTGATAGCCACCAACAAGCAAAATAACTATAGTTGCAACATCAACTACCAAGAATATAACCGGATTGAGAAGAGCGGCAATTTTTGAAATTTTTAAACTTGTGTCGGTATAGTCCTGACTGACGGATTTAAAACGTTCTGTTTCGTTTTCCTGTTTGTTGAATGCACGTATAACACGTGTGCCGTCCAAATTTTCTTTCGTTACTTGACTTATTTTATCCAATTTTTTTCTAACAATATTAAAATATGGCACTGTCTTTTTTGTAAATATCCACAAAATCAACAACACGATAGGTATCAAAACCAAGAAAACCAAAGACATCTTTTTGTCAATGCTTAAACTTAATGCAAAAGCACCTATCAAAAGCGCCGGAACACGAATAATCAATCTCATGAACATACTGACAGCATCTTCAACTTGATCCACATCGTCTGTCATACGGTTAATCAAACTTGCCGTTCCAAATTTATCAAGTTCATGATGCGAAAATGTTGAAACATGTTCAAACACCCCAGCACGCAATTCTTTTGCCACACCAGAACTTGTTAAACTTACAAACTTTTGACTTATAGCACTTAAACCAAACGCAATAACATTTATCACAAGCAAAATCAGCCCAACTTTTAAAATGTAATTTACGTTCCCTGTTGTTATACCAACGTCAACAATCTTTGCAACTAAAAGTGGATTAAGCAATTCAAAAATCGCTTCAATCAATTTCATGATTGAACCAAATATTGCTTTCCATTTATACTTTTTAAAATATGCAAGGAATTTTTTCATTTTTAAAATTATAATAAATACAAGTTAAAAAAACAAACAAAATTTGATTTAACACACAAAAAGATGTAAAGTCAAATTAAACCTTTATATGCTTTTAGTTTTGCAAAAAATTATTCTCTAAAATATTAATAAAAAATCATATATTTAAATTCCTGTTTTTTACGTTTAAAAATTCATAAAGTAAAGAAAAATAAAAAGGAGTGGTTTACTCCTTATATTTTAAAAAAATTATAAAAAAATTAATTTTTTCTTATTTTTTATGATTTTTTTCAATATTTTTATAAAATTTTTTAATTTTTATTTATTATAATTTTTTCAATGTCCTTTAATTGATTTATTTAATAATGGTCTTACCTTTTATCCAACTGTCAAAAAACGACTGCATATCATTGCCTGTTGTTTTAGTAAAAGCCTCTATCAATTCATCAGCGGTGACATTTTTAAACTTGTTTGTTTGATAATAATTTTGCAAAGATTTTATAAACTTTTTCTCCCCAACAAGAGAATACAAACTTTCATACATCAGCACACCTTTAACATAAGTGCAGTAGGTATATTCCGGCTCAGTGTTATATTTATCAACCGCTCTCATACTGGTATCAATACTGCCCAAAACATCTTCATAAACTGTTATAAACAATGTGTAATTCTCTTTGTTTGCTTTAACAATTTTTTGATGTGTCAGGTTATAATCTTCATTATAATCGTAGAATAATGCTGTAGAAAATTCCGTCAAAGCCTCATCAAGCCAAGGCAGGGTGTATTCGTCATTTCCAACCAAAACATACCACCACTGATGTGCTGTTTCATGTACAATGACATTCAGATAATCGTCCAAAGAATCAATATCATCGCTTATCATCACAAGGTTTGGATATTCCATACCCCCTTGCAAAAAATCACACTTGACAACCGAGAATGTTGTGTAAGGATATTGTCCAAATTTTTGAGAGAATGTTTTTATAGCATCAACTGCCGTTTTAACTGCCAAATCCGCATTACCGTCATTATAAAAATAATAGTTAACTTCCACATTGTTTGCTTGTGCGGTTTTAACCTCAAATTTTTCACTTATAACACAAGCAAAATCTCTTACAACTTTGGCTTTAAACTGTGTTGTTGTTTTGCCCGACTTTTGACTAAATTCATGTTGTTCGCCTGTTCCTGCAACAGTAAGCATACTATCCAATGTTAAATTTACATTGTAGTTTGCCATGTCGCTGTAAAATGGGTCGCCATTCGCATTATAAGGATTTGTAACAAAGCCTCCGTTTTCATACACGCAAGCAATTGGATAAAAATTTGCAAGATTTATTGTATCATCGCCATAACCAAAGCGATGTTCACAATTTGGCAATTTTATGTAATATTCTAAGTACACGTCAACACGTTCAGTTGGCATCAAAGAATTTGTCAAATCAACATTCAAAATGTTGTTATAATCACCTTCTAGAACAACAGCAATCTCGGTATCTGCAAGTTTAAGTTTTGTTATTTCAAATTCACAGTAGCTCATGCCGTGCCTATAACAATTATTCATTTTTGTTTGGCTTACGATTTTGTCTGTCGCCCCTTGTTTAAAAAATTGTGGATATAAATGAAATTTGATTTGCTTCAGCACTGTATCAGTATTGTTGACATAATTTACTTTTTGTTTTGCGGTTAAAGATTTTGTTGAGTTATCAAATTCAATTGAAATGTCATAATTTGATAAGCCCGTGCTTATTTTTGACAAATCATCTGTTTTCTTACCACAAGCAGAAAACGAAACGAGAGCAAAACACAAAAACAAAACAGCAATGAAGCCCGACCAACACCTTTTATCTTTGCAATGAGAATTTTTGACATTTAAATTTTTCATATTCTAACTTATGAGCCTGTCCTAAAAAAAAGAACAAGCGGAAATTTTGACAATTTACACAAAAATTCACTTACACACACAAAAACAAAAGTTATCCACAATAAAACCCTAAAATTGTGGATAACTGGGGTGAAATTGTGGATAACTCCCTTTGTTTTGACAAAAATATGTGTTAAAATAGCAATATGAGTTTTTGTAAATTTAGTCCTGGTTACGTTTCAAACAATAAAACAATAATAGATAACACGTTTATAAACGAATATTTGCCAAAAGCACCAGACCTTTGCGTTAAAGCCTATATTTTAGGTTTGAGCAAATGCTCTTCTGCTGACGACAATGATAATTCGCTTGAATTTTTTTCAAACACACTCAAAGTATGCGAAGATGATGTAATATCCCTTTTTAAATATTGGGAGGAAATGGGGCTTGTTCAAGTGCTTTCAACCAATCCGGTTGAAGTGAGATATCTTCCTATTATTTCAAATGCTGGAAGTGTGAAGAGATATAAAGTTGATAAATATGCCGACTTTAATATTCAATTGCAGGAATGTTTTAGCGAACGCATGCTTACACCAAATGAAATGACCGAATTTTATGACCTTATGGAACACAAACACATTGCTCAACCAGCACTTATAGATATTGTAAAATACTGCACTGAAAATAAAGGGTTTGGCATCAGCCCAAACTATTGCTTAACCGTTGCAAAAGACTGGATTCATCAAGGAATATTATCACAAGCACAAGTTCAAGCAAAAATTGAAGAATTAGGCATTGTTGATGACCAAATGGGGTTGATTTTGTCTGCCATGGGAAGCAAACGCAAAATTCAAATTGAAGACAAGGAATTGTTAAACAAATGGCTAAAATCATTCGGTTTTGAACTTAACACAATTATTTATGTGGTCAAAACATTGAAGAACAAAAAACGCAGACTCGATGTAAATGTTTTAGATGAATATTTAACCAAATATTTCGAAATGAGATTAACCTCTATCCCAGAAATTGAAAATTATGAAAATGACAAAGAAAACCTTTTAAATCTTGCCATTGCCATAAACAAAGAATTGGGCATCTACTACGAAGATGTTACAAAGGAAATTGATTTATATGTGGTTGGTTGGCTCAACATGGGCTTTGACCAACAAATGCTTTTAACCGTTGCTGACAACTGCTTTAAATCATCAATCCGCACATTGGAAGGATACAACAACATTTTGCTTAAACTTTTCCGTTTGGGTATAGTAAACCTTATATCCTACAATCAATATTTAAACGACAATTTGGCTCAAGACCAAAAAGTGAAAGAAGTTTTAACACATCTCAATCTTGCAAGGAACGTGAACAATGCAGATAGAAGTTTCTATTCAGTTTGGACAAATGATTGGGGTTTTGGGCATGATATTGTGTTATATGGTGCAGATTTATCTGCTGGCAAAACAAATGCTTTGCAATATTTAAACAAAATCCTTTCAAACTGGAATACCGCAGGCTTAAAAACACTTGAAAAAGTTAAACTTACAAAAATCGAAGACAATGACAAGGCTGACTTTATACATAACAATTATACAAAAGAACAAATTGCAAGTTTTATAACCAACCTTGATGAAGTGGAGGTGTAAGATGAATAAGCGCAAAATTATTGACGATGTTAAGCAACAATTTATGTTGAAAAGAATCAAAGCACAAGAAAAAGCCGATGACTACATTATGTCATTGCGCCAAAACCCTGAATTTGACAAACTCTACTCCACTTACGCAAAAACCAAACTTGAATATTTAAAAAGCAAATATGAGCAAGAAAATTTAACTTTAAAATATGACTTGCAAGAATTAAAAGGCAAAATCAATCAGTACTTAAAACTGCATGATGTAAATCCTGCTGATTTGTTGCCTCAATACGATTGCCCAATTTGCAATGACACTGGTGTGGTTGGTGGTAGGATTTGCAATTGCCTGCAACAAGCATTAAACAAAAAATTATCAATGCAAGTGAGCAGTCAAAACCAATTTAAATCTTTTGAAAATTGCGATTTGAATATAATGAGCACAGATGATAAAAAAACCTGTCAAATTTTAAAAGCATGGTGTGACAAGTTTCCAAATGTAAGCAAAATTAACATCTGCTTAATAGGTGGCGCTGGTTCTGGCAAGACTTTTATGCTTGAATGTGTTGCAACTGAAATGTTAAAACATAACCAAGTTGTTTGTTTTAAAACGGCATTCGAACTCAATGAACTTGCAAGATTATATCACATTGGCAAATCATACGATTTTGCCGATTGTTTAAATGCCGACATTCTTTTGATTGATGACCTTGGCACTGAACCAATTTTAAAAAATGTCACAAAAGAATATTTGTACAACATAATTAACACACGTCAAGTCAACAATCTTCCAACTTTCATCTCAACCAATTTAAGTCAAGAACAATTACTTGACCGTTATGACGAAAGGATTTATAGCCGTCTTGCAAATAAAAACTTAAGTTTAAACATTCAACTCACAAGCTCAGACAAACGCATTAAATAGTGCTTACTAATTATAGAATACTCAATATTTTGTTGTGACCAAAAGTTTTCACAAAAAAAACTCACAGTGATTGTGAGTTTTTTGTTTGTTTTTTATTAAACCAAATCTTTTTCATAATTGATTTTATAAAGTTGTTTTGTTTCATCAGTAACTTTAAGGCTATCCGCAATTTCAATATCTGCAACAGCCAAAATTTGATTGCCAACCGCCAACACTGGGATATCATCTCTCATGCGTTGTGGGATTTTTTTATCAATGAAATATTCTTTCAATTTCTTTGTTCCACCCAAACCCAATGGAGAGAAAACATCGCCTTCTTGTCTAAAGCGCCATACCGCACCAGCTGGCAACTTGTCTGCATCAATAACGTGTTGATGCAATTTTTGTTCGTTTTTAACCTTGCTTGCTGTTGTTCGGATTGTTCCGTAACCGTCAATTTTTAATTTTCCGTTTCTAAATGGATATTCACCGATTACAATATCTCTCTTTTTGATATTACCAACAACTATGTAATCATACTCTTTGCTAACTTTGATTTTGAAAGGCAAGCTGATGATTGCGCCATTGTTTGCTTCCAAAGCAAATTCCCTAACCATATTGATGTGGCGACTTTCAATATCTTGTTTTGAAAATCTTGACAAAACTTTTTTTAATATACGATTGACAATGGCCTTATCTTGATAGAAATATGCAAACGGAATTTTTGTAACTTCTGCTGTCTCAATGATAGTGCCATAATCAATTTGGCTATTGATATAATCATCATCTTGAGCACAAATCTTGCTGAAATTGATAATGTTTTTGTCAACACCTTTAAATCTCTTTCTCAATGCAGGCATAACAATGTTGCGTATATAATTACGGCTAAATTCAGTATCATTGTTTGTTTCATCATCAACATATTCAAGCCCATTTTCATCAATATAAGACATAATTTCTTCACGAGGAGTTTCAAGCAAAGGTCTAATATAAACACCATCACGAACAGGCTCCATGCCACGTGCTCCAGAAAGACCTGCACCACGGATAATGTTAAGCAAAACAGTTTCGGCTTGGTCATTCAAATGATGTGCCAAAGCAATTTTGTCAACCAAACCACGTTGCATAACAGTTTCAAAAACACCATAACGAACTTTGCGTGCAGCTTGTTCAATTGTCAATTTTTCATCTTTTGCAACTTTTAAAGCTTCAACTTTAAATTTGTACGCCCTAATGTTGTGTTCTTTGCAAAACTTCATTACAAATTCTGTATCAAAAGCACTGCTAGGTCTTATGCCATGGTCAACATTAACGGCAACCACTTCACAATCCAATTCTGCCTTAACTGAATTTAAATAATGCAACAATGTAATACTGTCACGTCCGCCAGAACATGCTACACCAATAATTTCGCCAGGTTTTATCATATTATTTTTTTTAATAAATTCAAGCACATTTTCCATAAAAATATTTCCTTTTTTGCAAAAAATTTGAATAATTTTTTAAAATCTTCTTGATTATACAACAATTTACCTTGTTTTGCAATACTATTTAAAAAAATTTTGTGGATTTGTTGTCAATATTAATTTGTTAAATCGAAAAATATTTTTACTGATAACTAGTCGTTTTTTAACTTTTAAGATATGTCCTAGCAACCAAAACTGTCATGTCGTCTTTTGCTGAATTTTTATTTAGCCTCAAGGCCTCGTTTAAAATTGTCTCTGCCAGGACTTGTGGATTGGTGCTAACTAATTTTGAAACAAAATCTTTTAAATTTTCAGCCGTTTCAAAAGCATCTGTTATTCCGTCAGTTGCCAAAATTACAATATCCTTTGTTGAGATGGTTGTTTTGTATATTGTCGGATTAATATTATCAAGTGCACCTATTGGCAATGCTCCACCTTCAACAAACTCAAGCCCGTCATTGTGTTTTATCAAACCAAACGGCGCACCAACTTTGATAAAGTCAGCCAATTGATTTTCCAAATCCAAAAGGCACACATCAAGCGTGGAATAGTTTTCTTGATTGTTTATCGCCAACAACTTATTAACACTTTCAAGGATAATCTCATTATCAAAACCAACTTTATAAAAGTTTTCTATCAAACTCAAAGTCATCGCACTCATTTGATGTGCTGAACTGCCTGCGCCCATACCATCGCAAAGTGCCAATAAAAACTTATCTTTTGCCAAACGGATAATACTATGGCAATCCCCAGATTCCGTGTTGCCCGCTTTGCAACAGTTTGCCAACCCAAAAGCACAATCATATTTGCTTTGCCTTTGCAATGTGACCGCATTAAATCCAGATTCTTCCATTGGCTTTATATTAGAAATTTGCATAGGCATTTTTAAAACTTCAGTTAAGGTTTTTTGCATCAAATCTAAATCTTTTTCTGTGTTTTTAACAATCAAAAGTGCTTTCATGTCTTGATTTTTTTCAGTGTAGAGCAACACTTCTTTACATTCAACATTATGGTTTAACAGTTTAGTGATAATTTTATTCTCTCGTGCAATATCAAAACTAACATTTGTGTCAATTTCATCGCCAATATCAAGCAATAACTGTGACACAGCTCCCATTTGGTCTGCCAACAAATATTTAACATTGTTTACATCTGCAACCATGCCTTTATATTGCCTATACTCGTCCGCAAGTCTATTGACAAGCGAAATAAGATTATTGATTTTTCCACATCTGTTTGTCAATCCTGCAGGAATATCAAGCAAACTCACTTTGCCTTTTTTCAATGCAACTTCAATAATTGTTTGCAAATTGCTGATGTTGTCCGTTCCGAGTGAACGTGTGCAACGATTTTTATCCAAGCAATCTTTGCAACAAGTTGAAACCAATTCACGTGTAAGCATGGCTACCAATTCTGCATGTGTTAAATCTTTTTTTATCATGTTTAAATGAATTTGTTTCATCTCTAAAAACACATTGCTCAATTCACTCATGCGTTTATGAATGTTTTTGCGTGTAGTGTTGATAAGGTTTCTGCTTGTTAATTCACTCTTTTTAACATAAATTATATCTGCCAAACTGTTTAATCCTTTGCTTGGTATTATTAAAAACACAAACACGGCACTGAAAATTGGCAACAAATTATACAAGGTGTTCCAATCCATTCCAATAAAATACAATTCTATAAATGTTGCTCCCAAAACACTTGCAAATGCAATTTTAAATTTGTTTGGCGCACTAAACATACTGGCGAGCATACTTATAATTGCAAATTCAGCAACCGGCAACAAACTGGCTGTAAAAATAGAAACACCTAATCCAAAAGACAAAGTCAACGCAAAAGTTAGCACTGGACTTCCAACGCAGACAGAAACAAAGATTGTTAGCATCAAAACAAGTTTGTACAATTCAAAACCATAAACATTAACTGGTGCAACTCCTAACCCCAAAATCGCAATTGCAAACAAAAAGCAAATAGATTCGTCCAGTGTTAATTTAAAGCAGTTTCGCCTTAAAATCATCACTTGACACACAACAATAAAAACCCATAAGGCAATAAAACCCAGCACTAAATAAACTGCAAGGTTTACAATATTTGAGAAGTTATAATATATGTAAGTGGCAAGTGAAAGCAAATATACACAAAATATTGTGGCAAGTTTAATTTTCCTTTTGATTAACCTGTGAATGTAATAATTCACCAAACACACAGCCACAACTGTTATAGACGTCAAAAATGATTGCAAACTGAAATCCACTATCACACTTGATGCCAAGCAAAACACTGACATCAGTTTTTCATCTGCACCAACAAAAACTGATGCAAATAAAAATGCAAATAAAAATGGACTGATATCATTAACTGACGCATTTGCAAAAACAAGGCAAGCAAAAAATAAAGCAAGATAACCAATAAATTTATTGTAACTGAATTTTTTAACTTCAACATTTTCCATGCTTTGATCATATCAAAATCAAAAATTAAACGAATTGAAAAATTATTGCTAAAAACAACTTATTTTGTTTTGTTTGCTCTAAATTTGGGTAATTTTAAAAAATACGATTTTTTTAAGCAATAAAAATACAAAATCCCAATTATTATTCTATTATCATTAGAGTTTGCTTCTTTTCGATAGTTTTAAAGTAACTAACTTTAGAATTTATTTTTTAAATTCGTTTTGAAAAATTTGTCGTTTTTACTATAATGTTTTTACAAAAAGGTTAAATTTGATAACAAATTTTTAAAATAGTCAACTATTTTATATCTTAAAAACAAACCTTTTTAAAATTCCACAAACGATAATTGCCAATTGCTAATTGGTTAAACAAGGACGGATTATGAATTTTTTACAAATTATTATGGTAACCTATCTTGCTGTATCAATTTTAATTTTGCTGTTGTATATACCAAAAATTATATGCTGGATATACGGGTTTAAAACACAACAAAAGTTGACCAACCCAAAACAAAATAAAATCGCTTTGGTTATACCTGCAAAAAACGAAAGCGAATGTATTGGCATGCTGTTAGATTCGATCAACAAACAAACCTACGATCGAAACAACTATGATATTTATATTGTAGTGGATCGAGAAGATGACCCCACCTTGCAAATTGCAAAAGAAAAACTTGGCGATTATGAATACATTGTTGAGCCAAATCAAAAATGTAAAGCTGATGCATTAGATAGTTTGTTTAAACACATGTTAGCCACAAAAGGCAATGCTTATGATGCTTATATCATTTTAGATGCAGATAGTTATCTTGATAAACATTTTGTTGAAGAAATGAACAACGCATTGGTAACAGATGCTGATGTTGTTATTGGCAAAAAGTTAATTAAAAACTGGGAAACAGGCAACAAAAAGCATCGCACTCTGTACGCAAATTTAAGTGCTTTGACTTACACTGGCGTAGACACAATGGGCAATAAGTATAAATCAGACCATGGTCAAGCCCTTGCCATGTGCGGACAGGGTATGCTTTTAAGCAAAAGATTTTTAGAAAAATTTCAAGGATTTCCTTTTAAATCTTTGTGCGAAGATGTTGAGGTTGGCATTCATGCCATATTGAACGATTTTAAAGAAGTGTATTACGAACATGCTTTAAGTTATTCAGAAGAACCTATATCTCACAAAGAATATAACAAACGCCGATATCGTTGGCTTAAAGGATATTTTGCAAACAATCAAAAGTATCGCAAAATGTTGGTTAATAAAACATTCAAACAAGGAAAAATTGTTCACGCAAATTTAAGATATTTATATGAACTTACACCTGTTATAATGTTTATTGCAGTAACAGCCATAACATTCTTGGCTTTTATTATTAGTGGCATAGTTTTGGCATGCAGACATTCAAATTTAACGGCAAGTGCATTTATTTATGCTCTCATAATGGTATGCTTGATTTACCTTATCCTTGCAATTTTCAATTTAATCACTATTGTTGCAGACCACAAAACCAACAAAATGACTTTTGGTGAAAAACTTGCAGTTATTTTTGTTGGACCATTTGTAACTTTTGAATATGTGAATATTTTCTTAAAAACTATAAACAAAAAATACAAAGTCAATTGGGATCATGTTGAAAGGATAAAGATGTAATGAAAAAAGCAGAACTCCTTAAAACAATCGAACAACATGAACGTGCTGGCGATTTTAACAGCCATGTTCAACCACCAAACACCCACATTAAAAAAATTACACCCAAATATGACTATCTTAGAAAAGGATTTTTCAATCAATTTGGCACAATTTTAACTTTGCCTATCTTTAATTTCGCAGGTTTGTTGGTTGGTGCGCATTTCAAGCTTAAAATCAAAGGTAAAGAAAACCTTAAACTTGTCAAAGGAAAAGGTGCGATTGTAACAACCAATCATATTCATAATTTTGATAGTGCTTTGATGAAACATGCGCTTTCAGGTAGACGATTATATATCACTGTTGGCGAATTTAATAATTACCATGGCTTGTTCGGCTCTATGTTACGAGCTGCCGGCACTCTTCCATTTAGTGACAGTCCAAAATGTATGGGTAATTTGACAAAATCCATGGAAACACTGCTAAACAAAAACAAACTTATCCTGTTCTACCCTGAAGGTGCTTTGTGGTGGTGTTACGAAAAGCCTCGCAGATTAATGTCTGGGGCTTACCACTACGCAAGCAAATTCAACGTGCCAATTTTGCCCACATTCTTCACTTTTAAGAATTTGAAAAAACGCAAGAACGGAACATATAAAAAGCAATTTATCCTTCATATTGGCAAACCTATCTATCCTAAACAAGAACTCAATTTAAAAGAAAATATGGCTTACCTTTTAAATGAAAATTTTGAATTTAATAAACAGACTTATGAAAATTTTTACAACAGAAAGTTGGAATACCTTTGTGAGACTGAATCTTCAACCGAAACTGAACAAAGATAGCAAAAAGCAGACTTAAATGTCTGCTTTTTTCATTGCTTTAGATTTTTAAATTATTTTGCACAAGCAGTAAATTTAAGTTCTTCATCCACATAGCCAGATACAAGCATTTCATCTTCAACTTTTTCAACATAAAGTTTTATTTTATCACCCAACTTGCATTCTGAAATGTAGTTTAATTGAAGATGAGATAAATCATCAGTTTTCAATGCGTTAAACACATAAGTTGCATAATGGACATTGTTTAAATGTTTGTTGTGGTCAATTTCATTAAACTCAACTACATGCTCGTAATCAGCATCTTGTTTTTGCTGTATGCTTGGGGTTTTTGCAAATTTTTCTTGATAATTAATTTCAGTTTCATACTCCAAATCTTTTGGGTATTCAACCGCAGTTGGCAAAACAAATTTGCGTGTTTCAGTCGATATAACACACCATTTGCTTGTGCCTTTTATCAAAACATTGCCAGACATATCTGTTATTAAATAATCACGGTCAAAATCAACTCTGCCTTTTATGTGAGGCCAAGTTTTAAGCACTACTTGTTGGTATGGTTTTGGTTGAACAATTACATCATATTTTGTACGAATCAAAACCCAATACAAACCTTTGCTTAACATTTTTTCAAATCCAACACCTATCAACTCGCCATGAATGCTGGCAATATCTTGAAACAACCCCATGATTGCAGTTGGTGAAAGGCGGTCATTCAAATCAAATTGACTTGGAAGCAGTTTGACAATTTCGCTATAACTTAATTTTTTATTTTTGTTTTCTTCTATCATACTTTTATGATATAAATTGTGATTGTTTTAGTCAAATTAAATTGTTTAAATTATCATTATATTTAAGTTTACGTCTTGCAAAAAGTTAATAAACAAAACTTATAACAAATATAAATTTCTTGTGTTTTACATTGTCAATAACGTGATTTATAATTGTTCTATCAAAAAGGAGAAATTTATGAAAAGTTTGCAAAAATCAGAAAACAATCATTTTAGGGTTATTCAAGATTGCCTTTACAACCAAAGACTGCAGGTGTTGGTTGATGGAGAATGGAAAACTATTAACTTTGCCATTGACCAAGATGATGCTGTAGATTTTTATCCATCAGGTGCATTGCTAGAAAATCGTCACAACAATTCAATTCACATTATGTTCGTGAAAAATAATGGCGAAATTTTGTTTGAAGAAAATCATGTTGATTTAGACGATATCGGTGCTGTTATAAACGATGTCAATGCAACAGTTTATGAGTCTGGTGTTTTGGTTGATTTGTATTACCATGGAGACACTCATCATTTTTATTACAACACTTATGTTGGCTCATATTTTCACGAAAGAAATTATGGCGAACTTATTAAAAAGGTGAACATGTATGAGCAAGCGATTGCTCCGAAATATATGTATAAAAACAATTTGCCTCACAACAAATGCGCTCAACATCTTTTCAACTGTTTAAATGATGATAATCAAAATTTACAAATTTAGTCCAATTATAACAACATATAATTTTATTATGTTTCTGGCAAAAAATGTGATTTGTCTTCATCAAAATAAACCAATTGCTTCTCTAATCAGATAAATTAGGTTTGTTGTATTAACAATAAAAAATATTGGATATCAAAAGTCCAATATTTTTTTATCTAAAGATTATAAAATATTATTGCTTGTCGCTATTGATAATTTCAACCAATTTTATCAAAGCGGGATTTGCTTGATCAACATTTGTCAAACAAACTATTTCACGGGCACAAATTGAAAAGTTTGGAAAAATAACAAAAACTTCTCCACTTTCAACTGCTTGTTTATAATATTCTTTGTTCACAAAAGCCATGCCAAAGCCTTTTTTCACAAACTCATAAAGCAATATGTAGTTATCCAATTCATACTTTGGCAAAAGTTGTATATTGTGTTTTGCAAAAAAATTTTCAATTGTGATGCGTGAATTATTATTCACACTTGGCAACATCAAATCGTCAACTGGAAATGAAGATAAATCAATGTCATCACCAGCAAATTTTTGCTTATATTGCAGATTGCCAATCAATTGATAGTTTACATTGAATTGTTTGATTAAATTGAATTGGTCAATTTTTTCAGTTTTATCAATAAATATCATATCCAAATTATTATCTTTCAATTGTTCAATCAGTTGTTCCTTACTGCCACGGTGCATAACAATTTGAATATTTGGATATTTGCTTGCAAATTCAGCCAAATAATTTAACACCACTTGATTAACATTTGATGTGCAAGCACCAATACGGACAATGCCTTCTTCCAGTTTACCAAACCTTTTTGCCAAAATTTCAGCTTGTTCAAATTTATCAACACTATCTTTTATTGTTTGATATAACATTTTGCCAAAGGTGGTAAGTTCAACCCCTTTGCTTTTTCTAATAAACAATTGTTGACCTAATTCTTGCTCCAATTCCCTGATTGAAAAAGAAACAGCTGGTTGTGAAACATATAGTTTTTCACTTGCTTTTGAGATGTTTTTTTCTTCTGCAACAGTGCAAAAGAATTTGTAAAGATTATAGTTTGTCATAATTTAATTTTATTATCTCCATTATTTGATATTAACACTGATTATACCACTATTTGTCCAAAAATCAATAGTTTTTGAAAGAAATATATAAAAATTAATCAATCAAACAACTTACATGGCATACATGAACATTTGGCAACATTTTAATGGTGGCACGCATAACACCATGGTCATCTTCAAACATAAAAATCTCACTTTTGCTGTCTATAAAAGATTTAATACGGTTAGGTTTTAGGTTATCTTTGGTTTTTGGTGTATATGATTCATTATTCAAAACAATAATGTTTATATCTTCTGGTTTTATAAAGCTTGCATGTTGTTTTAGCCAACTGATTTTGTCTGCCCGTTGTTCATCAAAATAGCAATTTGACAAAATCTTTACAGTTACGTTTTTTGTTTTTGATAATTTTTTCATCTTTTTCAAAATAGAATACAATGGACGTTTGTTGATGAAAAAATCTGGTTCATTTGCTAAAAGTTTTGGCCTTTCATTTACGCCATATTCCACACACGTTCCGTCCATATCAAAAAAGCAAATCACCTTTTTATCTTTTGCCAAATTCATTATATCTTTTATAACGTTCATATTTACCCCTAACAAATTCTAATATTATAATAGCACATGGGGGCAGGTTTTCAAACCAAAATTGAAATTATTAAATCAGAAAACAATTTTAACAGACTTGTTTTGTTGTTTATATAATCACATTTTATTTCAGTGATTTTACTTCTGCAAAATTTAAGTGAACTAAAAACATAAAAAAATGAACCACAACATCAAACGTTGCAATTCACTTTTAAATTTTGGCGCAGAGAATGGGATTTGAACCCATGGATGCTGTTCACATCACACGATTTCCAATCGTGCTCGTTCGACCACTCCGACACCTCTGCTTATAAAGTCGCTTTATTGCAAAGCAACTTAAATTATTAATAGGTAAATTTGTTTTTAAACAAATCAATCTCATTATATTAATTTTTAAAATTTTGTCAAGTTAAACCACAATGTTAAAAATCCTGCCTGGTACATAAATGATTTTTTTGTAACCATTTGTTAAATAATTTGCAACTTCTTTTACTGCAAGAGATTTAATTTCATCTTCTGTAGCAGTTTTTTCGACTGTGATTTTTCCACGGAACTTGCCATTAACTTGAATTGGGATTTCAATTGTATTAACAACCATTTTGCCCTCATCATAACTTGGCCATGGTTCGTATGCAATTGTGTTGTTATGCCCCAAGTCTTGCCATAATTCTTCTGTTATACATGGGCAAATTGGATTAAGCAATTTAACAAATCCTTCTGCCATTTGCCTTGGCAATCTATCTTCTTTTGCAACAGCATTCACAAAAATCATCATTTGACTTATCGCTGTGTTGAAATTAAGTGTTTCATAATCTGATGTAACTTTTTTTACGGTTGCATTATAAATAGCATCTAGATTTTTATTTTCGCCGTCAATGATTTGTTTTTCATGCAATAATCTCCAAACTCTATCAAGAAATTTGCGTGAACCATTAACGCCATTGTCGTCCCATGGTTTGCTTTCTTGAAGTGGCCCCATAAACATTTCATACAAACGTAAAGTGTCTGCGCCATATTTTTCAACAATAACATTAGGGTCAACCACATATTCTGGGTAACGTTTGCCCATTTTTATGCCATTTGCACCTAAAATCATGCCTTGATGAACAAGCTTTTTGAAAGGTTCTTTAACTGGAACAAGCCCTTTATCAAATAAATAATTGTTCCACATACGAGAATATAACAAATGACCAACCGCATGCTCTGGTCCACCAACATACAAGTCAACAGGAAGCCAATGTTTTAACAATTCTTGATTAGCAAATTCTTTGTCATTATGTGGGTCGATGTATCTCAAAAAATACCAACTTGACCCAGCACTACCTGGCATTGTGTTTGTTTCACGCTTTGCAGGTTTACCATCAACTGTAACATTAACCCAATCTGTTGCCTTTGCAAGTGGACTACTACCGTCTTTGGCGGGCTTATAGTTGTCAAGTTCAGGCAAAACCAATGGCAATTCATCATCATCTAATGCCTTTGTTGTTCCATCAGCGAAATGCACAATTGGAACAGGTTCCCCCCAATATCTTTGACGTGCAAAAATCCATTCACGCAATTTGTAGTTAACTGTTTTGCGCGCAACCCCCATTTTTACAAGTTTTTCTGTTATTGCATCTTTAGCTTGTTCAACTGTCAAACCTGTAAATTCTTCACTGTTTATAAGTTTACAGCCCTTGCCCAAATAATCCTGTTTTTCAAACGCATGTTTACTTACATCTGCACCGTCAATAACTTGAATCATTGGTATGCTGTGTGCAACTGCGTATTCAAAGTCCCTCTGGTCATGTGTTGGCACTGCCATAACAGCACCTGTGCCATAACTTGCAAGCACAAAATCACCCGCAAAAACTGGCACTTGTTTGCCATTTACAGGGTTGATTGCAAAAATGCCTTCAAGTTTAACACCTGTTTTTCCTTTATTAAGTTCTGTGCGTTCCAAATCACTCAACTTTTCTGTTTGGTGACGATATTCTTCAACCTCTTTCCAGTTTTTGATTCTTGGTTTAAGGCTATCAACCAACTTGCTATCAGGTGCAACAACCATAAATGTTATGCCATAAATCGTCTCTATGCAAGTTGTAAAAATTGAAAATTTTCCACCACCCACAATTTCAAAGTCAACTTCAACACCAGTTGATTTGCCAATACGATTGCGTTGCATTGCTTTGGTAGATTCTGGCCAATCAATTGTATCCAATCCCTCAAGCAATTTTTCAGCATATTTAGGCATATCAATAACCCATTGTTTCATGTTTTTCTTAACAACCGGATAACCACCACGTTCACTTTTGCCATCAACAATTTCATCATTTGCAAGCACACAACCAAGTTCTTCACACCAGTTCACTGGCATGTCCACACATTTTGCAAGGCCGTCAAGATACATCTGCTTAAATATCCATTGTGTCCATTTATAAAATTTAGGGTCACTTGTACGTATTTCCCTATCCCAATCATAAGAAAAGCCAATATTTTTAAGTTGTTTTGTGAAAAAATCTATGTTCTTTTCAGTGAAAATAACAGGATTGTTGCCTGTGTCAATTGCATATTGCTCAGCAGGCAAACCAAAACTGTCATATCCCATTGGGTGAAGCACATTGTAACCTTGCATACGTTTCATTCTGCTTACGATGTCGGTTGCTGTATAACCTTCTGGATGTCCAACATGCAAACCAGCACCTGATGGGTATGGGAACATATCCAACGCATAGTATTTAGGACGTGAAAAATCCCAAATATCTGTTTTGAATGTTTGATTATCTTCCCAGTATTTTTTCCATTTCTTTTCAACTTCTATATGATTGTATTCAGCCATAAATTTCCTTTTCAAAATTTAAATCGAATGGGATTTTTAATTAACAACATTTTGCTAAAACCTAACAAATAAACACTTAATAATAAACCTGTTTATTAAGCCAAGCCCATGAATATGGTTTGTTGCTCTCACAATAAAACAATTTTATAAAAAAATATGTTTTGATGTTCCCAATAAAAAATCCTTATCAATAATGATAAGGAAATTATATCAACTTGCAATCAAATAGTCAATCAATTTGATTTTAGCATAATTTAAAATACTTAATCAAAACTTTTTGATGTTGGAAGTTTCCTATTGTAATCTTCATTATAACCTGTTACATCCCCTTCAACATCTCCATTTGCCTTATTGCCTGATGTATAACTTGCGCCAGGCATATAATAATTGTTATAGCATGTCCAATACCAAGAATAGCCTACTATTTTTGTGCCAAATATTATAACAGCCGCGGCTGTTGTGTAACACCCCGAATACATGATAGCAAAGCATCTACCCTTTGTTCCAGCGGCAACTGCCGAGTCTTTTGTCACCCTACTCATACAATTAGATATTTTAACACTTGTTGATGATGATGAATATCCATTACCATACCCCACAATTCCACTTGCTACCATAAACCTAGCTGCTTTGCCATCACTGTTAACAAGCAATTTGCCGCTAAAAAGGCACCCCTTCACAGATACTGTCCCATTATAAGCATCAAAATAACCAACAATCCCCCCTGCTGATGCAAAATTAGACTCTGCCTTAGTAGTTACTGATATATCACAATCTACACTGCAACTTGAAATGTCCATCCAACTATTATCATTCCTATACCACTTGGTTCCACCAACAAGCCCACCAGCATTCACATCAGCTGAATTGCCTTGAACCAATGTTATGGTTGAATTTTTCACTGCACAATGTTTGATTGTAACTTTTCCATACAAACATCCAACCAGGCAACCTACATAATTTGTAAGTTTGCTTTTGCTCAAATTTATCGATAAATTTTCCAATGCCAAGTTTTGAACCTTGCCACCCATTATATTGCCAAAAAACCCAGCCGCTTTGGGATAACTATTCGTGTTGGTATAATCAGAACCTGTTAATGATTCAATCTTTATATTTGAAATTGTGTGGTTGTTTCCATCAAAGGTACCACTAAAAGCAGATTCATAGCCAATTGGTCTCCATTGTTCATTAGACAAATCTATGTTTCTGGTAAGTTTTATGGTGTCATTTATATACGATGAGCTACTGTTTACATTATCTCTAAAGCCCTTTAATTCAGATTTGTTTGATATTGTTATATCTCCAGCAGTGGAAGTGTATATTTCTTTTGATATTTTTTTGATATTTTTATTAATAGCTGAAAAGTAATAAGAAGTATCATTAATTGACATATCAAACATAACACTGTTTGATGTGATTTTAACCAAGCTTCCAAACTCACTTGAAACACCATGAGATGAAATTTCAATTTTTGAAGATAATTTTTCAATAGAATTATCTTCCTTTTTAACATCATTTAATAAAACCAATTTTACATTACCTGATTCTGTTTTTATAGTCACAGTATTTGAAAGTGCGGATTGTGCAATTAAGCCAATTATTGTTATTAAAAACAACGAAAAACAAAGAACAAGCAAAATTATGCTTATTGTTTTTTTATACTTTGCACCAATAACCCCTATCATATTATAAGTATAAAAGTTTAAAAGTTTTAAAGTCAAATATTTTTTAACATGCTTTAAGTTGCAAAAAAATGATTTTAAAATCTATTTTGGAACAAAAGAGTTGCAGTGAGCAGTTTTAAGTTCACTTCCAACAAAAATTCCATTTGAAAAACATTCACAGTTTTTGTTAAAAATACAATTTTTATCTTGACACAAAATATTCATTGTTTTGCAATGGTGAAATGGTGCAACATCTGGTTCATGTTCAAACATATCACGAGAAACATCTGGCACTTGTTTTGTGTTATCAATCTGCAAGTCGGCACATTCAGCATTTTTGTCGATTGACAAATTTTTTCTTTTACATTTGGCTTTATCATTATATATACAACTATATTTTCTGCACATTACGTCCATATAAACCTCTAAATAATGTTTGCCAAACATAAAAAATATAAACCAAAATGTATAAATTAGATAAAAACATGTTTAATATTAAATTTGACAATTTTCTATTGTTATGCTAATCTAAAGTAAACAAATTAAAAAAGGATTTTGTGAATGAGTTTTTACAGCTGTTATTATGTTGAAACCTTAAAGCATTTAAACGCACTATCAAATATATACAGAGATTATGATTTTGTTGATGCTCTTACAGATTTAATGACATACAAAGGCGAAAATATTGACACATTTTCAAACATAAAAAATGATTGTTTAACCAAAAGGAACAAATATATAAACAATGTTAAATCAGCTATTGAAGATTCAGCATCATCATCAGGTTGCGAGTTGCTTCTTGAAGAATTTATAACAGTAAGTTTATATTGCATTTCAAGTTTAAGTGAAAAGTTCTATAATAAAATAGGCAAAGAAAAAGAAGGAGTTTTAAATGAAAGTAATATTGATTAAAGACCTGAAAGGCAAAGGCAAATCAGGAGATGTGATTGATGTCAATCCCAATTATGCAATGAATGTTCTTATCCGCCAAGGCATTGCAAAAGAAGCCACTGCCAGTGCCCTTAACGACCACAAAGGTCAAATTGAGGCAAAGGCTTTTCATCATGCAGAATTGGTTAAAGAATATCAGGGAGTTGCCAATCGTATAAAAGGCAAAGTTTACCATTTTACACTCAACGTTGGTGCAAATGGCAAAGCTTTTGGCTCAATAACAAAACAAGAAATTTTAACAGCCTTGAATGCTGATGGCATAAAATTAGAGAAAAATCAAATTAAAGATTTTCCATCAATCAAAAGTGTTGGCGACTACAAAATATCATTGCAATTGATAAAAGAAGTTTCTGTTGATATTATTGCTAGTGTAAATATTAAATAAGGATAAGATATGAAAAGAAAAATTTTAAGATGTTTATGGTTAATACCTTTTATTGCAGGCATTTGCCTTGGTGTTGTTGGCATAACAAAATTAAAACAAGCAAATGATGTTTACGTGCCAGAAATGACTGAGCCAGGCTGGTTTGATGCCAGTTCAAAACAAGATAGCTTGAGATTTGCTGGCATTTCAATGACTGTTGGTGGTTTTGTGTTTCTATCCCTTATTGGTTCAATGATTTGCGCAATAATTGTAAAATCTACAACAACCACCCCTGAAGAATATGCCGAACATGCAGCAAAACAAATAAATGATGAAAAACGTTTCAAAACTAAATTGAAAGAACTCACTGGCAAAGATGGTGAAAAATATTTGAATGAAGATATGGACTCTTTTGACAGTTACGACGATGAATTTGGAGACAAATTAGACCTTAGTTTTGAAGATGAAGACCCAGATTATAACTTTGGCAAGAGCAAAAATAGAGGCTCAAAAAAAGCCAGTGTACAGGGTAAATATTGTGATTTTTGTGGCAGTTACAATTCAGGCGATGCTTCAAAATGCTCTTCTTGCGGGGCCAGCTTTACAAAAAAAAATTAGGATAAAACACAATCTCTTTGATTTAGCCCTTTGATTTTCAATAGTTAAAACATGAAAAAACGATATTATCAGCTATATTTAGCAATAAAAAATCCACATCTATTGTGGATTTTTTATTTTTTATAGTGACATAAGCAATCAATATATAGATTGTTGCATTGTCATTAATTATAAGCAACCTGTTTTGAAATGTAGTCAACCAATTCGTCAACATTTAAACGAATTTGTTGCATTGTATCACGGTCACGCACTGTGACAGTGTTATTTTCAAGGGTGTCAAAGTCAATGGTTACACACATTGGTGTGCCAATTTCATCTTGACGACGATAACGTTTGCCAATACTGCCAGCCTCATCATAACTAACCATGAAATGTTTTGAAAGTTCACGATAAATCTCTTCCGCCTTTTCGCTCAAATTCTTTTGCAATGGCAATACAGCGACTTTATAAGGTGCAAGTGCTGGGTGGAAGTGCATAACAACACGGGTTTCTCCATCTTCCAATTTTTGTTCTTCATAAGCTTCGCACATGACAGCCAAAGTCAATCTATCTGCGCCAATAGAATATTCAACAACATTTGGAATATATTTTTCGTTTGTATATGGGTCAAGATACAACATTGATTTGCCACTAAATTGTTGATGCCTGCTTAAATCCCAATCCCCACGGTGATGGATACCATTAAGTTCCTCCCAACCGATTGGATACAAATATTGAATATCGCAAGCAGCTTTTGCATAGTGCGCAAGTTTGTCATGGTCATGATATCTTAAATGTTCGGGGTTAAAGCCCAAACTTAACAAGAAGTCCATTGCCTTTTGTTTGTAATCAGCATAAAACTTCATACTATCTTCTGGTTTACAGAACCATTGGTGTTCCATTTGTTCAAATTCAATTGTACGGAATGTGAAATTGCCTGGTGTGACTTCATTTCTAAACGCTTTGCCTATTTGAGCGATGCCGAAAGGAACTTTTGCACGCATGCTACGTTGAACATTAAGGAAGTTCACAAATTCGCCTTGTGCAGTTTCTGGGCGAAGGTAAATCAAATTTTGGCTGTCATCAGTAACACCCCTTGATGTTGAGAACATAAGATTAAAGTTCCTGATGCTTGTCCAATCGCATTTGCCACATTTTGGGCAACAAACATGATGTTCAGCAATATATTTTTCCATTTCTTCATTTGTCATAAGGTCTGGATTTACACTGCCTTTGCTGTGCGCTTCAATCAAATTGTCCGCACGATGACGTGTTTTGCATGATTTGCAGTCCATTTTTGGATCACTGAAACTGGCAGTATGTCCGCTTGCTTCCCAAACTTTGCTGTTCATGAATATGTCCGCATCAATACCAAAACTGTTATGACTTTCTTGCACAAACTTTTTCCACCAAGCACGTTTGATATTGTTTTTAAGCTCTACACCTACTGGGCCATAATCCCAAGTATTTGCAAGTCCATCATAGATGTCGCTTCCAGGGAATATCAATCCCCTACTTTTGCATAAATTAACAATTTTATTAAAATCTCCCATAAAAATCTCCTTTTCTTTGCAAGGTAAACAAAAATCCCTATGCAAAAACTTTGCATAGGGACGATATTTCAATACCGCGGTTCCACCCTAATTGGTTAACAACCCACTTTAAAAACTTGTTTCGTAAGTCAACCGAATGCCTTTTTAGCATCTCCAAACAAATCGCCACTTTGTTTATAGGATATAAATATATTATAAATCTAAATAATAATTTGTCAACAAATTAATAGAACTAAACGTTGAGACTTCCATCTGTTTGATTGCCTGAAGGCATCATAAACACAACTGAATGGTCGTAGATTGAATATGTTGAAACTTTTAAATAATATTTATTTCTAACATTTTCATCAGTACATTCATTAAACACATTATAGTTATTCTTGATGAATGATTGAATGTTTACCATCAATGTTGCAACATTTGCCTGTACGGAATCAATATCATATTCTCCATTAGGATTGATTTGTTCAAAGCCCGCAATTACTTTGTCAAGTTTGTACAAATTTTTATAGTTGTTTATAACCTTTGCCAAGAATTTTATATCTTTTTCACTTGGTGTTAAAGTTGATGCAAACTGCTTTTCTGTAACAACTTTTTCAGCATCTTGTTTGATTTTTAAAATATCAACAAACACTTTTAATGTTGAATATTTTTGATAAGCTAATTTTGCATAGTTAAGCACATCATTCAATTTTTCTTGTTTACGTTTCAATTGCATGATTTTTTCTTTTGCTTTAACTTTTACAGCATTTAATTCATCACTATCAACATCTGCAATATCTTGTTGCATTTGTTCAAGAGACGCAATCCTTGTTTGAACCAAACTGATTTGACGTTCAATTTGTGATTTCACATTCATAACAGTTGCTGTTTCATCACTGATTGCTGTTTTAAGCCCAAACAATTGTCCTGAAACAGCTTTCGCTTTCAAAGCATCAAATCTAGACATATCAATTGTATAATTTGTTAAAATATCATCAATCAACTCAATTGTTTCTGTTGCGGATTCTATGATGTTTTGCCTTGCTTCATTTGCTGTTTTTACATCTTGAGCACAATTGTTAAGTTGTTGTTTTAATGCATCACTTTCAGTTGAAAGTCCGTTAATTTGCTCATTGAGCATATCGATGGTTGCCTTATCTTGAACTTGAATTTGTTCAAGTTGTGATTTTGTTTGCTCAAGCTGAGCCTTTAAAGATTCAATTTCAGCTGTATAACTTTCGACATCTTTTTCATTTTCAACAAGCGCTTTCAAATGAGATGCAATTTGCACAGACAAGTTATTAATTTGACTTTGATAACCAGCTATGATTGTTTGCAAAGAATCAATTTTTTCAACAACACTTGCAGTTTTATCTTCACTCATTTTTTTGTTAAGCAAAATTTTAAGTTTTTCCACATTTGTTGCACATGAACTGATATTTTGCTCAAATTGTTGAATGTTCTTTGTTATTGTTTCAAGCAATGTTTTACTATCTTCTGTTGAAGATGAAGCTGTTTCAACATCTTTGTTTAATTCATCAACTGAAGTTTTAAGTTCAACTGCTTTTGTTGCCAAGTCATCAATATAATCAATAACTTTTTGTTGCTCTGCCTCAGTTAAATTATCTTTTTCAAGCAATGCCTTTATTTCATCAAATTCATGTTCCAGTCGTGAATTGATATCTTGCTGGGTATGTTTTGCTGTTTCAAGTTTTTCTGTCAATTTGCCAATCAAGTCAAGGTCGGTTGACAGTGGAGGAACAGCAACTTCTTCGCTTATCTCTTCATGCAAAGTTTCAGGCGCGGTTGCAGTAAGAGTTGATTCTCTTTCTGTTGCTTCTGTTGATGGTGTCAATTCTGCACCAGTATCCAATTCAGCACCAGTTGATACTGTATGTTCAACCTCTGTGGTAGTTTCTTCAGTGTGAGCAACTTCTGTTTCTCTTTCAATATCTGCAGGTTTGACAATTGGATTTCCATTGATATCTTTGTGTTCAGTTGTTGTTGCAATTGCACTTGCCGAAACTAGTTTATCAATCACTGGTTGGATTTCTGGATGTTTATCACACAATTCTTCCAATGAGCCAAATGTTTTGCCTTTATATTTTATTTTACGTTTGGCAAAATCAACTTTCAATGATTTAAGTGTAAGTTTTGTCAAATCGTCTGCCCATTCAGGTTCCTTGTTTTGAACATAATTTGCAACAATCAAGCCTTTTGCCAAAGTTAAAAAGTCTTTTGCTGCCTGTTGCGCCTGTTTGTTTTCAGGCAACTCATCGTGAGTTAACAAAAATTCTTTTGTCATATTATCACGCAAGGCAACCAACTCATCAAGTTCTGCCTGCAAAGCAACTTTTTGTTCGCCTCTAGCAAATCTAACACGTCTTTTCAGTTTGGCAATTTGTTTGTCTTTATCTGCCAACATTTGCTCGTATCTACGTGCCAAATAAGCATTTTGACCGGTTATTTTTGCACTGCCATCAACCACATGCAATTCGCCAGAAACGTCTTCTTTTGCAAAACTTAAGTTGAATTTTTGTTCAAGTTCCAAAAACTTTTGTTGAATGGTTTCAACCTGACTGTCAGTCAACTGATAACTTGCACCTTTGCCATAAGTTTTTTCTGCTTGCTTTTTGCATGTTTGCCATTCATTGGTCACATCATCAAACATTGTTTGCAACTCGTTAAACAAAGTTTTTTCTGCTTTTGTTCTGTTGATTTGCAAAGGACTTTTTAAACTTCTGTTTAAACTGAATTTTGATGCATTAGTACGTACAGCATTTACAAGCCTAGCAACAGGGATTGATGCCACTGAAGCAACAGCAACCAATGGGAGTGCTGGGAAAGCAAGTGCGGTTAAAAATCCTAATGGAGTTACCATTAACTTCATGCTTGTTGAAGCAACTTTCAACGCACTGCTTTTATATTTTTTTGATGCTTTTTGGCCATTAAATGTTGCTGAACCTTGAAATTTGCCATTTTTAAGTGACAACTTTGCATCTTCAAAGTTGTTATAATAAGCATTTTTATCAGCATAGTCTGGCATACGGACATAGTCTGTCATGATATATCTTGAAGATGTTTGTTTAAATTCCACAAGATTGCCAGCATCATCAAATGTGTCATTCACAACATATTCGCCAGCACGGTATTTTTCAACAAAGTTACTATATGTTTGTTGCACAACATCTGTGTTGACTTCATCAGCTGAATTATTAGTTTTGATAACCACTGCCTTGTTAAATATACTGCCATGTGTGGTTGTTGTTTGCACCACTGCGCATCTGTTTGCTTGTTTGCTTGTGCGTTTAAGTGGACGTGGACGTGCAGAGCCTGTCAAACTCAAATTAACCAAATTGCCGTCAACTTGAATTTGGATATTTGCCCTTGAAACAAATTGTTTGCGTGGCACAATGATAGTTTGAAAGCCTGTTGGCAAACTTACATTAAATAAATAATCTGTGAAATCTACATCACTGTCAGCATAATCATAGCAAATTGGTTGAATTTTGCTTTCTTCAAAAAATCTGCCGTCAACAGTTTGTCGATATGTGCCTGGTTTTGCAATAAGGCTTGGGTCATTTGTTTGTGTTGGTGCATAAGTTGTATTTTTATAAACCTTTATTGCTTGATCCGCTGTTAAAGGCGCAAGTTCGATAAAATTGTCACCTTCCCTTAACAAAAGTGACTCGCCAACATATTGCAAATAGTTGTTTGTTGGATCGGTTAAAAAGTCAGTGGCAAAAATTGTTGCATCGACAGGAACTGGTGCGGACTTTGTGCCAGTGTATAAATCAGCAATCGCAACAAAATGCTGACGATTTTGTTTGTCTGTGACATGAATATGGTCGCCGTTGCGAGTTGGTTCAACAGAATAACTTCTGCTTTCAATGTATCTTTCGCCATTATCCCCTGTTTTAAAAGATCGTGTCACAACATCATCGTCAACATATTCATAGTCAGAATCTATATCTCTGTGCAACATAACCTGTCTGCCGTCAACCATGCCAACAGCATAACTTTCTTGGTCAATAACTGCATTTTTAATAAATTTTGATTTATCCAAAACATCAATATCCCTATTTGAATAAATCAGTCTTACATTGTCAAGTTGACTGCCTGTTGCAATTGCATTAAGGATAGTTGGATCTCTCAATTCACTCAACTTTGTTGAAATTCCATTTGCAAAAACGTAAACATCTTTTGCATTAACAAGCTGAAAATCATTATCTCCATGAAGTTTGATAAACACTTTTGTATCTTCAGTGTAATTTGGTGATTCAATTGAAAATATGCCGATTGATTGCTTCATGCCATAAGACATTTTGTCCCTTAAATCAGTAAGTTCAGTGCTAATACCAACGGTGGATATCATTACAGGCTTGCTGATAGATTTAACAGCAATTGTCCTATCGTTCAATTTGATATGTGCCCTTAAACTTCTGTCTAACAAACCCGCTTCAAGCCTATCAAATGTTGCAACAGAATCAGGAGTTTCAACATCATCAAAAAATTTGCGACTGAAATTATCAAGCAAATCTGTCAATCTAACTGTTCTTATCGAATCGTCTGCTAAAACTACTGTTGCGTACAATTCGTTATAAGACCTGCCTTTTAAATCAGTTAAATTAAATGCTAAATCGTCAGTTAAAACAATTGCCATATTACCCTCTTAATTTGATTGTATCACAAAGAATGTCAAAAATCAATAATATTTAATTAATTAAATATCTTCAAAAAACTATTATACAGGTGTCTTCTACCATGATAACTTTAATAAAATTGTCAACCTGCATTTTCAACTTTGACGTAAATTGATATGATTTGTTTGATAATCTCTTGACGAAAAATTTTTTTTGATTTAAAATAATATTATGTTTAAAACATCATGTTTGAGCCAAAATGTTTAACATACATTTTGAAAAACAAACATGCAAAACAATCTTAATAAAAACTGTGACAATGTGTGCAGTAGTGTGTTAGTTCCATTTTAGAGAGATTGCCCTTGGTTGAAAGGCAATTATGTTCAGCTTTCACATGAATTTCAGCATTCGAGTTGTTTGCCGGCAAGGCTAGTTTAGTTGTTAAGGCAAGCCAGACAAAACTGTAAAAATGCAATGAGGTCAAATTTGCTTGGGCAAATGTTAGCAAAAACAAAATTGACAAATTTAGGTGGTACCACGATAACATCGTCCTTAAGTTAATTAAGGGCGTTTTTTGTTTTTTACAAACGTTTGTGCTTACTGCCAATAAAAGGAGAATTTATGCAAAACAAAATTGAAGAAATTTTAACTTATGTTAAACAAAAGATTGAAGAAATCAAAACAAGTGCGGAATGTCAAACCTTGCGTGTTGAAGTGTTAGGTAAATCTGGCAAATTAACTGAACTTTTCCGCTTTATGAAAGATGTTCCAAAAGAACAAAAGCAAGAAATGGGTCAACTTTTGAACAAAGCAAAAAATGAAGTTGAACAACTTATTGATGCAAAAGAAACTTTGCTTGCCGATGCCGAATTGGAAGCAAAACTGATGAAAGAAAAAATTGATGTAACACTTGACACAAACGAAGATGAGATTGGTGCTCTTCACCCTGTTACTATTGATTTTATCCGTATGGGCGAAATTTTAACCGGCATGGGATTCAGCCAAATTGACGGGCCAGAAATTGAACTTGATAAATATAATTTTGAACTGGTAAATGTGCCAAAAGACCACCCTAGCCGTGATATGCAAGACAGCCTTTACATCACTCCAGAAATTTTGATGCGCACTCAAACAAGCAACACTCAACCAAGGGCAATGGAAAAAATCAAACCACCTTTCAAAGTATTCAGTTTCGGCAGAGTTTTCCGTAAAGATGAAATTGATGCAACTCACACTCCTGCTTTCCACCAACTTGAAGGCATTTACATTGATAAAAAAGTGTCACTTGCAGATTTAAAACATGATTTAAGTTTGATTTTGAAAAAATATCTTGGCGAAGCAACAAAAACAAAATTTAGGGCTAGTTTCTTCCCTTTCACTGAACCAAGTGTTGAAGTTGATGCTGAATGTAATGTTTGCAAAGGCAAAGGTTGCCCAGCATGCAAAGGTGCAGGTCAATATGAAATTTTAGGTGCAGGTATGATTCACCCACATGTGTTGGAGATGAACGGCATTGACCCTAATGTCTACAGCGGTTATGCGTTTGGATTTGGGTTTGACCGATTCCCTAAAATGCGTTATAAGATACCAAATGCAAAAGTTATGTTCGAAAACGATGTGAGATTTATTGAACAATTTAAATAGATTTATACGATTTAAATTTTTAAGAAATCGAACGGAAGTTTCATCGTATTGTTAAATGCGATATTACGATGTGAGATTTATTGAACAATTTAAATAAATCTATTTAAATTTTTTAAGAAATCGAACAGAAGTTTCATCGTATTGCTAAATGCGATATTACGATGTGAGATTTATTGAACAATTTAAATAAATATTTAAAAAAATCGTTGATACGCTTGTTCCGTTAGGGACAACAAACATCGTTAGGTTATCAAATGGTTCAAACAAATAAAGGAGAAATAAATGAAAGTATTATTATCATGGATAAATGATTATGTTGACACCACTAATATTGAGTTAAAAACATTGGTTAAAGGCTTGACCGATGCTGGCTTTGAAGTGGAAGAAGTTATTGATAAATCAAAAGGACTAGACCATGTTGTTGTTGCAAACATAACAGAAATTGCTCCACACCCAAATGCTGATAAATTGGTGGTTTGCCAATGCAACTATGGGTTTGGTTCAACACAAATTGTAACCCACGCAACCAATATGAAGGTTGGTGACAATGTGGTTTTGGCACTTGAAGGTGCTTGCCTGCCTTGTGGTGCATGTATTAAAAATGGAGAATTGCGTGGCATTGCAAGCAATGGTATGTTTTGCGGTGGCGATGAATTGGGCATAAACGACAGCATTTACCCCGGCGCAAGTGTTGACGGGTTGTTGATTTTGGCAAAAGATTGTGTTGTTGGCACACCTATAGCTGAAGTTTTGGGCTTAAATGAAGTTGTTTTGGACGTCAATGTGCTTCCAAACCGTGCAGATTGCAATTCTATTTATGGCATAGCAAAAGAGATTGGTGCAATTTTCTCTTTACCTGTTAAGCAATTAGATTTAACTTACACTGCCACAGGCAACAAAAAAGTTAATGTCACAGTTGAAGCACCCGACCTTTGCCCAAGATATGAAAGTGTTGTTGTGGAAAATGTTAAAAATGGCGAAAGCCCTGCTTGGATGCAAAAACGCCTTACCCTTCTTGACCACACCCCACATTCACTTTATGTTGACATCACAAATTATGTTTTGCTTGAAGTTGGCGAACCTATGCACGCATTTGATTTAAGCAAAATTAAAGGCAATCAAATAATTGTGCGCCGTGCAAAAGAAGGCGAAAAACTTTTAACTTTAGACGAAAAGGAACACGAACTTACAACTGAAAATTTGGTTATTGCAAATGCAAGCGAACCAATGGTTATTGCTGGCATTATGGGCGGAATGGAATCTGGCACATACACCACAACAAAAGACGTAATGCTTGAAAGTGCAAACTTCCACTTTGCAAATATTCGTCGTTCTTGCCATGCTTTAGGTATGTTGAGCGACAGCAGTATCCGTTACAGCAAAGGTGTAAATATTGAAAATACAGAAGTTGGTTTAAAACGTGCCCTTAACCTTATCACAAAACTTAATGCTGGCGACATTTCAAGGCAAATTGTTGATATCCATGGCAGATTGCCTGAAAAACGCATTGTTGAAAGCAGTGTCACACGTATCAATGAACGTCTTGGTCTCCAAATCACAGCTGAAGAAATGGTTAAGATTTTAAACTCTCTTGACATTGTAACAATTGTTGATAAAAACAATGCTGACAAACTTGTTTCTACAATCCCTTGTGAACGTACAGATATTGAACGTGAATGTGACATCTGTGAAGAAGTTGGCAGAATATATGGCTTGGATAAAATCAGCATAGACAGCAACAGTTCTACAGACTTTCACACAGTTGGAGAATTGACAGTTGAGCAAAAAAATATAAACAAACTTAAAGTGAATAGTGCATTGTATGGCTTTGATGAAACACTTACTTGGCAATTTGGCAGTCCAAAAACCATTCAGAATGCTGGCCTTGATTTGGACAATCATATTGTTATTGCAAACCCAATCGGTCAAGATTACAGTGTGGTGCGCAGAAGTTTGATGCCTGGCATGTTGAATACTATAAGTTTCAACTTGAAACAAGGCAACAAGGATCTTAAATTGTTTGAACTTGCACGTGTGTTTATTGCAAAACAATTGCCACTCACTGACCTGCCTGATGAACACAGTAATTTGTGCTTAAGTTTAACTGGCGACTATGATTTTTACAATCTTAAAAATAAGCTTAATAAAATTATGGCAAGCATTGGCATTGCTCTTGAATACAGACAAGCTCAAAACAAAATGTTCCACCCTGGCATTTGCGCAGATATCTACTTATACAACCGCAAGATTGGTGAAATTGGTCAAGCACACCCAAAAATCTTGAAAAACTTTGACATCAATCAAAAAGTGATAATGGCAGAAATCAATTTAAGCAATGTGATTTGCCGTTTGAACGACCGTCACACAGGTAATGCTCCAGATAAATTGCCATACATCTCACGTGACCTGGCAATAGTTGTTGACCGTGATGTGCCAGCAAGCGAAATCATTAAAGTTGCACTAAAAGCAGACAAACAAAACATAGCAAAAGTTAAAGTGTTTGACGTATATATTGCAGACAGTTTGGGCGAAAATAAAAAGAGTGTTGCTTTTTCACTCAGTATCCGTCAAGGAGAAAAACCTTTGGCTGAAACAGAAATTTCACCAATTGTTGACCGTGTGCTTCAAGCCGAGATTTCCACATTAGGCGCAAGTTTGCGTGCATAAACTGTGTATAAATAATCTAGCAATAAACCAATTTGTTTTGCTGACACTTATAAATTTGGTTTATTGTTAATCACAATAAAAATTCACACTTGCTTGTGTGAATTTTTTTATTACTTTTTGTGTCTAAAACCAAAAGCATTGTCAAAGAAAACTGATTCATATTAAAATGCGTTATCAATTTGAATTTCAGTTTTAAACTCAACATTATTTAAATAATTTTCTATGCCAACCTTTTCAATATATTTTTTAAATTGCTTGTTTTCAAAAGCATTGAAATCTCTAAAAACATTCAACAAGTCAACCTTATTGTTTTTGCAAAAATCAATAGCTGATTGAGCATTGGATTGAACTTTTTCATAAAGTTTTTTAACCAACTCGTCAGTGTAGAAATCTTTATTTCTTCGCATAAAAGCTTGTTTCTGTTCGTCTTGTACAATCTCTACAATATGCATTTTTAAGGTTAATTTTAAAGTGTATTTTGGTTTATCATCTTCAAATGTCACTTTAATTTTTGGTTTTGAATTAACAATATTCATAACCACAGTGGCATCATTATACAAACTATCATTTACATTATTCACAACCACAAGTCCTTGATACTTTTTGTTTACAAACAAATTAACATCTGCAACTTGGTTATAATCCATTTCTAATTGCTTTTTACCCTTTTTAAAAACACCTATTGTGCCATCATTTAAAAGGTATAATTTGTCCTCATCAGTTGATGCGGTTGCATTTTCACTTTGACCACTGCTTTGGTCTGTTTGGACTTCAATTGCATTATCTTTTTGTTGTTTTGCAACTGTGATTTTTGGCATAACACTTGTTGAAATCTTGCTAAAATAACTTTTATAAAAATTTTCGACACTGCTATCTTTTGACAAAACATATTGCTCATCAAAATTCAAAATATCCTCTAATTTAAGTTGCTTTTGGCTGACTAATTTAAATATCGCCTTACTAAAATCTTGTATATCTCCACCAAAGTTAATTAAAGTTGCATTTTGACTTACTTTTTTCATTCTAACCATAAAGTCCAAAGCACTTATTATGCCTTTTTCACACAAATTATCCCCAAAAGCCATAACTTCACATTGAGAAAACCCCATTTCTTTACCAATAGCAAGCGAAACATTATCAAATGCTTCCCCCACACTTTGTCCAACCGCACTGTAAAAGGTATAATTCGCTTTTTTGCCCTCGGCAGGGGTCAAAATACTTGCTGACAAACTGAATTTATCATCAACATAGTCAACACACAGCATTGTGACAATTGCTTCTGTTTGGCTCATGGCTGGTTTTGCAAATTCTGGCAAAATGACTGCTAGTATAAACAGAAATATCCAAACCAAAATTTTGCGTGGGCTGAAAATTGTTTTAAGTTTTTTCATGCTTTACCTCGCTTAAATTTGCTTTTGTGCTTTTTTGTGCTGTTGACAGTTTGATTTCTTTATTTCGTTTTATTATTGCATCAACGATTTCTGGTTGTTTTAATTTTGGTTTGTTCCTAGATTTTATGCCCCAAACAAGAGCAACAAGCAAAGGTATAAAATATGCTGACACAATTGTTATAACCGAAGTGACTGGTTGATAAAATATTTTTTCTGGTTCTATGCCTTTTGTTCCCCAAATGCCCCAACCGATGAAATATAAATACATTATCATCACACCTATCGTGCATGATTTAATGTTAAACAGTAGCATAATTGCCCTTACAAAACAGTATCCATACATTGCAATCTGTGCAGTCTGCGCAACAATCCACAAACTAACCACCAGCCAAGAAAGTTCTCCTATGCTTGAATGTGATGAGGCAAATTGAGCTATATCACTAACACAAAATTGATGAGTTGGGCTTGTTACGTCAAACATGCCATAAAAAACAAAATATAGAAGTTCAACTAACAAAATTGCAAAAAGCGCAAAGCCGATTAGTGTTCTCTTTTTTGAATTTTTAAAATCAACTTGCCCATACATCATAAGCAAGAATGTTGACGAGCCAAACCAACCGATATGTTCAAACATTGCTTTTAATATTGGCATAACACCATCTTCAAACATTGGCAAAAAGGTTGTAATCTCCACCCCTGCAAATGCTTTTGTCACAACGTAAAAACATGCAATCAAAATTGGAACCCAAAAATATTCAAACACTCTAGCAATATTTCTCGCCCCTTTATAAACCATGAATCCAACCACAGCCATAAGAGGAACACCAAATAAAAGCCACGAAAATCTTTCGTATAAATTTTCTATAACAAAAAATTCCAGCCCTTTGCCAATGATTGCCATAACCAAAGCATAATGACAAATCAAAAATATTAAAATCAATTTTGCAACAAATTTGCCAAGAATCATTGAACAAAACTCATAAAAATTTTTTGATTGCGATGCTTGCATCGTTTGCACAATCATCAAAGCAAATGCAAGGTCAATCAACATGACAACAACTGTCAAAAACCAGCCCATGTTTTTACAATCTGTCCAAAGCAAGCCAGGCAAAGCCATAAGTTTAACTGAAAGGAAACTCATCATAACCATGATGGACATCTGCCTATAACTAATCTTCATTATCTCGCCTCCTGTCCAAATTGTGCTTATTGTTGGCAATAGACTTTGGTCGTTTTATCATTTCCTTGATAGTTGTTCGCCTGAACAAATCTTTTTGGTCGGTTTTTATATATGGTGCGGTTGGTGCCAAATATGCTGAATTATAACTATCAAAACTGCATAAATATGATACTATAAACACGCAAAACAAAATCACACCATAAAGTCCCAAACTTGCACCAACCAACAAAACCAGCAACCTTAAAATGCTGAATTGCGCTGCTTGACTTGGAACAATATAAAATGTGATGCCTGACAATGCAACAATCATAACTGCGGGTGGGCTTACCAAACCTGCATTGACTGCTGTTTCTCCTAATATCAAAGCCCCCACGATACTCATTGCCATTCCAAAATATTGAGGCATTCGTAAATTTGCTTCATACAATATTTCAAACAACAACACAATAAACAGCACTTCCATAAAAGGTGAAAACGGTATGCCTTGCGTTGTGTTCATGATTGTAACCAAAAATTCCAGTGGCAAAATTTTATAATGAAATTTTTCAAGAGCAACATACATGCCTGGCAGAACAACAGCCAAAATAACGCCTATAAAACGTAAAATCCTGACAAAAGTCACCCTAATTGGCTGGCTGTAATAGTCATCACTGTTTTGTAAATCTTCCACCAAAACAAATGGCAATGTAAATACGATTGGACTGCCATCAACAAGGATACCAACTCGTCCTTCAAGCATTTTGCCAACCAAAATATCTGGCTTTTCCGTGTCGCCAACTTGCTTAAATAACGATTTTGGATTTTTTTGCAAATATGAAACAAGATAATGGCTGTCCACAACACCATCAATTTCAATATCTTTAATTCTTTTTGTAATATGCTTTACAACTTGTTTATCTGCAATCGAGTTAAAGTACACCAATGCAACTTGTGTTTTAGTCAACTCGCCAATTTCCAATGTCTTAACCACCAGGTCTTCTGTTTTCACTCTACGGCGAATCATACTTAAATTGTATTTTAAACTTTCATTAAAACCTTCTCGTGGCCCTTTTATAACCACACTTGTTGGCGGTTCATTTATTGCACGCACAACGATTTTTTCAGTATTACATGCTAAAATCTCTTCCGCATCATCAACAAGCAAAAGGCTATTACCAGCAAAAAGCAATTGCAAGGCAGAATCAATATCTGTTGCAATTGTTATCTCATTATTTGCCAAAACTTGTTCTTTTAGTTTTTTTAGGAGGTTGTCTGTTTTTGTCTCTTCAAACGCACAAATTGGATAAATTACTGAATCATTCAATATTTTATCGTCAACCAAATCTGCAATGTAACAAATGCAAATTTGCTTGCCAAAAAACTGCACGGAGCGAGATTTTAAATCATCACTTTCGTGCAGTTTGGTTTTTATTTCTTCTAGTGTTTTAACTGCATCAACTTTCATATTTTTAGTTTGATTAGTTAAAACAAAATTATACTTAACAACTAATTTGTGTATTGCATTGTCACGATTATTTTTGTTGTATTAGTTGCTCGGTCAAATGTTGAGAATGTGCTTATGCTTAAATATTTTTGAGCATTGCGTTCTTCATTTGTGATATACATTCCATTCATGGTATCTCTTGTTAAACTTGTAAGCTGACTAACAACATAACTGCCAAGATCAAGAGAACTATTTTCCTCAACGCTCAATTCAAAGCTTGATATACTTGAACTATTTTCAACAATCATGCTTTTGCCATAAATCAACATATTCACAATAAACGATTGCAATCTAGATATTCTGCCGTCATATTCGCTAAACAAATATTGCCTGTAATTGCTGTCAGCCATATATTTAAGCCACATTTGCGCAGGAGCATCTTCTGCCTGAGTTGCACCTTCGTTCATATAGTCTTCGCTTGGCACCAAATAAATGTTATTTACAATTTCTTGCAATTTTTCATAAGAAATTGTTTTTATAGTATTTGCATAATAGTCATAGTTTGCTTCTATTTTGCCAATTTGCTTGTTGGCAGGCATTGTTACAATTTGATATTCGTTCATGCTATTAACTTTAAGAGCATTTGAATTGTTGCCAAAATTTAAATTTGATTGCAAATAAGCATCTGACACCAAGAAGAACAAATGGCTTGCCATGTTGTAAGAATTTGAGTTTGTCCTTGCGTCATATCTTAAATCGCTGTAAGTTAAGTCAACATTATACCAATTTGCTTCATTTTCATTTGCAATATAGACTTTATTCCAACTATGGTCATGTCCAGTGACATTGCTGGCTTCAGTATCTTTGTAAAGCAAGCTTCCATTTATCTTGCGTGCATCAATGCCTTCAATGCCACAAAGCAATACAAATGCTTTTGTGATTGATTCACTTGTTGCTTGAATGTTGTCCACAATCAGGTTGCCATTTGATGCTTGGCGGATATTGTAAAGCAAGCCTTCAAGATAAAATTCTGCACGCATGCCCCAATCAGAGATTTCTCCCTGTTTTGTTACCGCACCTGTGGTTATCATTTTAGCATCCATATTTATATTATAGGCATATTCAAGCCAGTCAAATATTGCAGTAACTTTTTCCAAATCTGTCATGTTGTTTGAAGCAATTGCAGTAAGCACAAGACGTGCATTTTCATAAACTTGTTTTGCAATGTTTGAACCTGTACCAAACACTGGTTTAAAGCCATATTGAACAGCCATAAACAATTGTTCGGTTGTGTTCACTTCCATTTCTTTTCTTGTATCAATTGCAAACACACTGTTTGTGTTACGACGCAAAGATTTGTCAATATACTTATAATTATTCACAAAGTCTTTTGCTATCCTTACATGAGAAGTGTTTTCAACTTTTTCAACGTTAAGTAAATTTTTAAATTTAAGGCTAAACACATTTGCGTTTGTTTCTTCACACACAAAATTGCCCACCAAAGCAAGTTCAGGATATTCTCCCAACAAACAGCGACAAATATAACCAAGAAGTGATGAATTTGAAGCATTGTTTAATAAGCTATTCCATTGAACATCAGCCTCAAAATCGTAAATTGCTGTACTGCCAGAAGCCAATTGATAATTTGAAGCCTCACTTGCCAGACGAATAATCGCTTGTTTTACTGTTTCATCATCAGTTGGATTAATGTAAATGTTAAGATTATAATTTTCATCAACCCCAAACAACAAATGATACCATAACAAATTTGTAAGGTTTGTAACATCTGAAATTGCGTAATTATATTTGGTTGTATCGTCAAATAAGCAGACACCATATCGCTCAAAATCTTTTAGTTCGGTATATCTATATGTGAACAAGTAATCTTCGCTGTATGCACTTGAAATATATGATTTTGAACTTTCGCTTTTTGCACCAACCATTGATTTAACTGCAAATTTATAGTTGCCTTCAACGGTCATTACATCATTGATGTTAAAACTGGTTTGAGTTGTTTTATAAATATATTCTTTGCCTTTTGGCGTTGTAATCTTAATGATATAACCATCAGCATTGTTATCGCCTGACCAACTTGCCAAAAACTCTGTTTTGGATTGATTGATATGTGTCAAGTCATGTGGAGTTGTCAAAGTTTGCAACTTGCTAACAACAGCAAATGTGCTTGACCTGTCTGACGGGTCATAATAACTATTATCTGCACCCGGATGTGCGGTCATATAAATATAGTACTCGCCTGCTTGTTGAACATAAGCAGTGATATCAACTGCCCCTTTAACGTTTGTGATAGGCAATGTCAATTTTGGTGTTAAACTTGCAAGATATGATGTATATTCAGTATCATTCAATTTTATAATTTCAACACTATAATTTTGTGCGTTATCCTGCAAATCAAATGAAAGGATATATTTACCTTCTGTTTTATCTGGGTCAGTTACAACTATATTTGTAACTTGCTTTAATTGTGCACGCAATTTATATGCATAACTATTAGATTTGCTGGCTTGTGTGATTGTGTCATTTTCTTGTGGCAATGCTCTCAATGTAATATTGTAGGCATTTGCCATAATCTCGCCATTGATGTCTGTTAAAAAGTCTGTTATATCAACTTGATATGCTGTTGCACGATTATCATGTAACACTGTTTTTGTGTTAAAGTTCACCATAATTTCATATCTATAAGCACCTTCAACACCGTTAAAGTTTAAATAATATTTCCTTGCGCCGTCATTGGAAATTGTTACAGGACTGCCAAGATTGTCAACAACGAATTGTGGAACATCTAAAATTTGATTATATGTCAATGTCAAATCTTTGCCTGAAAGATCACTGTTTGTGTAAATACCAAATTTGTCAGCCACTGCTTGCACTTGAACGCGATATTCTTTGCCACGTGTGACATAATTTGACAAATCCGCCCTGTTTTCACTGAACAATTTTTCAATGCAAACAGCTTGGTTGGTCTCTTGTGATAAATCGGTTACATAAACCCTATAACCTATTGCATTTTCCACTTTATCAAAAGAAAGCAAGTACTTGTTGCTTGATACAAAGCCTGCATTTTTTGGTGTTTCAAGTTTGATTGAATAATTTGGTTTTTGAGTTGCTGTGTTTGAATTGGTGTTTGCTTTGATTGCTGTAACTTTAATTGATGAGATTGTATAATCAATTGATGTTAAATCAATGCTTGTGTCTGTTGTGATAGTAACACCATTGTTTGTTTCAACAATATAGTACGCATCTTCAATAAGTGTCCACTCAATTTTATTGTTATTTAAGTTTATGTTAAGGCTAATTGATGTGTTGTTTGAATTGAAAACAAAATTTGAAAGTTCGCTTGTTTTTGCCCCAGAACCTATTGTTTGAACAAATGCTGAAACATAATCTTCAGGCAACATGTAACTTAAAGTTGTGTTATCAAGGATATGTGTTTCAACCCCTGTATTTTTGCAAACATAAACTTTGTAACCTATCAGTTGGCTAGATTCAATTGCTTGCCATGAGATAATATTTTGCTCACTGTTGTGCTCAACAACAGGACTTTCCATATTTCCTGCAATAGATAAACTTTCAACTAAAGACCAATCTGATGGCATGTAAAAATTTTTGCTTTGAGTTGTATACACTGATTGACAGCTCACTTTGACATTTTCAAGTGTGCTAAAATCTATCTGTTTTGATTTAAAGGCTTGATTTAAATTTATATACACCAAATTGTTGCAACTATTATCATGTTCAACATAGCTTGCATTCATATCAATTTGCTCTGTTTGGTTGTTAAGTTCAATGTTTAAGCCATTTGCCAAGTTGTCAACGACTGCGGTCAAAATCCAATCATTTTGGACCTTATGCAATTTTACCCCTGAAGGTGTTGCAAGTGTAATATAGTTTTCATAAACAATTTTGTGGCTAAATCCGCTTTCCAAATAATTGTTATCTCGGCTGATTGCTTTAACATAAAACTTAAACTCGCCTGCTTCAGTAAGCATAGAAGAAAAATCGAATTTGTTTAAACTATATACTGAAGAAAAGACATTTGACGCATTTGCAATTGTTTCTGGGTCGTCTGCTTCAACAACTGTTGATGGAGTTACAACTTTAACCATATAACTGCTTGCATTGTAAACATTATCCCAAGTGAGTGTTGTGCCTGTAATTTGTGTTTCTGGGGTTTCAACGTGCACTTGATGCACATAACTAACCACTTGTGAATACGCACTCTCTTTTTTCTTGGCTGCACAAGCTTTAACTTTTATTGCATAACTTTCGCCAAGGTTGAGCATACGAGATATGTCGTATTGCAGATAATTTACACCATTTTTATTGTATAATTCCATATATGGATTTTGGTTTGCAACAAAAACATTTTGTTCCAAATTGTTGATACTGATAACATAATATTCATCATTATTCACACGTTCAAAATTTATAATTCCGTCTGCTTTTACTGTTAAATTTGTTGGCGTGGAAAGATAGTCTTTGTTGAGGCTTTCACAACCAACAAATAAAATTGGCATAAATAAACTAAAGATAAATACCCAAAATCGTTTTTTCATTTTACCCCTAAATAAAAGACAATTTATGTAAAATTAATTTTTGCAAAAATATCAAAAATTATCTTTATAAATCAATATTTATTATTTTTATTATACCCATTTATTTAACATAAATCAAATAATTTAGACAAAATATAATATTATTATGCATCAATGAAAAATCATATTAAAAATTAATTTTCATACATTATTTTAAAGCACAACGAATTTAAAAGTTAGTATTTTTATTGAGGTAATTATGTATTATTGTAGTGATTTTGTTTCTAGACCAGTTTTATCACTTTATGAGGGGGAATTGATTGGTTCTGTTGACAAACTTTTGTTTGACAAAAAACTTAAAAAATTATTGTTTTTGGAATTGATTGGAGAGAATGATAACCGGTTCTTGCTTCCAACTAAAAACATATACAATGTTGGCAAAAACGCAATCACAATCAAAAACAACACTGCCATAACATTGAAAACTGATGACGAATGCTATGCAGGTTGTCCTATTGGCTCAAAGGCTTTCAATATAAAGGGCGAATTTTTAGGCATTGTTAAAGAGGTGATTTTAACCGAAAAATATCTTACTGAAAAATTGTCTTTTGAAAATGATGTTGTTGTCAACTCAAACATGATTGCTTCTTCAGGCAAAAACACAGTTGTGTTCTACGACAAAAACACCAATGTTGACGTAAGCAAATTTGTGCCAAACAAAATGCCAAAGATTTTCAAAACAAAACAGCAACAACTGACTAGTGTCTTGCCCATTGCGGATAAATCAAAAAACAATCTTGTAGAAATAGAATCTAATCCAAAACTCATTCAAAACACAGATTTCTTAATCGGCAAAGTATGTTTAAAAGACATATACAATTTTAATAACGAAATCCTTATCAAAGCACATGCAGTGGTTACAAAAAAGAATCTTAAAGAAATAAACAAATACGGCAAAATGCGTGAACTTATGCTTTATTGCAAATAGTTAAATTTAAATTGAATATGTAAAAAACACAAAAAATATAAAAAATATTGCAAAAAACACACATTTTGCAATATTTTTAACATTTATATTAAAAATTTTTGTATTATAATGACAAGAAATGTACATTGTCTTTTATGGTTTTTAAAACTTCAATATGCTTCTTTTCGTCTAAAATAATCCTAGCAAACAAATCTTTTAAACTTTGGTTGCTTACCTTATTGATTGCATTGGTATAACTTTTGATTGTCGTTTCTTCGCCATAAATATTATTATTCAACATCTCGTTAAGTTTTTGAGTGTAATTAATACATCTGGTGTTGAACAATGTTCCGTTTGCATCTTCATAAACAGGCACTCCACCAAAGGCTGTGATTGCATGCATGAGCATATCAAGATGCTCCATTTCAACAATCGCAATTTCTTCTAAAATATTTGCAATATCCGCATGTGTTTTATCCGCAATTACAGATTGATAAATATATGTAAGGACAGCTTCCAATTCACTAGCACTTGAAAAAGCTAAATTTCTTAAAATGGCAACTGTCATTTTATCAGCCACCGCATTTTCTATTTCTGGATATGGCTTATCAACCCTAACTTCAATTTCATCTAAATTCATAATTATCTCCTATCTAGATTTATGTTTCAATCTAAATAAATGTTAACGCCTCAAAATTTCACACTTTCATAAAAAAATATTTATAATAAAATTAATAAAAAAAATTAATAAAAAACAAAAATAATTGAAATAATTCATAATTATATGTTATTTTTTATATTTATTAAAATTTTTAATAAATTAATTTTAATTACAATTTTTTAAGCAATATTATTTTTTATTTGTTAAAAATAAATTTATATGCTAAAATTATTTTAATAGTATAACAATATCAAAATTTAATTTATTGTTTAAACTTAAAAAGGTAAAAATAATGACAAACAAAAACAACAAAAAGCAAAAAGTAAAACCAACTAAGAATATTACTAGATTTAATCCTAAAACAGATGTGGGATTAACCTCTGAACAAGTTCAAAAACGCATTGAACAAAATTTGGTTAATGTAACAAGCACAAAGACAACTAAAAGCATTTGGAGCATCATTGCAAAAAATGTTTTCACCTTTTTCAATCTAACCTGTGTTTTGGTTGCCATTGCTTTGACAATTGTTGGTGCTTATAGCGATATGATGTTTATGGTTATTGTTGTGATAAACACAACCATAGGCATTGTTCAAGAAATACGTGCAAAACGCACAATGGATAAATTATCACTGACCAACTCTAATTTTACAAAAGTCATTCGTGACGGTGAAGAACAAGAAATTTATAAAACTGAAGTTGTATTAGATGACTTGCTGGTTTTAAACCCTGGCATGCAAATTGCTTGTGATAGTATTGTTGTGGACGGCAATATTGAAGTGAACGAAAGTCTGCTCACAGGCGAAAGTTTACCAATCAAAAAATCCAAGGGCGACAGTTTGCTTGGTGGCAGTTTTATTTCAAGTGGAACATGTGTTGCAAAAGTAAACAAAATTGGAGATGATAATTATATTGCAGAATTAAGCCAAAAGGCAAAGAAATTTAAACAAGCAAAAAGTGAACTTTTAACTTCCCTTCGAGCCTTGATCAAAATCATCAGCATTTTTATGGTTCCAATTGCAATCTTGATGGCATACAACAACTATAAATATTATCTTGCAAACCCAGCACAAGATTACAACCTACTATACATGACAATAACAAAAACAAGCGGTTGCATCATCGCCATGATACCTGCAGGCATGTTTTTGTTGACGTCTGTAGCATTGGCAGTCAGTGTTGTTAGATTAGCAAAAAAGCACACATTGGTTCAAGATTTATATTGTATTGAAATGCTTGCTCGCACTGATGTTTTGTGTTTGGATAAAACTGGCACTTTAACAAATGGTTCAATGAGTGTTAAAGACGTTGTGTTATTGTCAAAGCAAACTGAAAAAGATGTTGATAAAATCATTTCTTCAATGGTGAATGCCTTCCATGATGCAAACCACACCGCTCTAGCCTTAAAGTCATATTTTGGCAAACCATGTTATTCAGCTGATAAAGCAATACCATTTTCAAGTGAACGTAAATTTATGGGTTGCAAATTTAGGTCGGTTGGTGCTTATAAACTTGGTGCTTATGAATTTGTTATGGATAAACCTTCAGAAGAAATCAAAAAACAAGCAGAAGAATTTTCAATGAGTGGGTATCGTGTGCTTTTGCTTGCAGAATGTGACGCAAACTTCAGCGCAAGCAGTGCAAAACCTGTTGCTTTTGTGTTATTACAAGATAATATCCGTAAAGACGCACCAAAAACAATTCAATGGTTTAAGGACAATGGCGTTGATATCAAAATTATTTCTGGCGACAACCCAATCACTGTAAGCGAAGTTGCAAAACGTGTTGGGGTTGAAAATTATGATAAATATATCAGCCTTTATGGCATGAGCAATACAGAAGTTATGGAAGCTGCCACAAAATATTCAATCTTCGGCCGTGTCACACCAGAACAAAAGGCAATATTGGTTAAATCATTGAAATCTCAAGGCAAAACAGTTGCCATGACTGGTGACGGTGTTAACGATATTCTAGCCCTTAAAGAAGCCGATTGTTCAGTTGCCATTGCGGCGGGGAGTGACGCAGCAAGAAGTGTCAGCCAGTTAGTTTTGCTGGATAGCAATTTTAGCTCGATGCCAAGTGTTGTTGCCGAAGGAAGAAGGGTTGTAAACAATATTCAAAAATCATCTTCACTTTTCCTTATGAAAACATTCTTTGCAATTTGTATAGCAGTATTTGTATTATGCTTAAACAAAACCTATCCTTTCAGCCCAATTCAATTCACTTTGCTTGAAGTGTTTGTTATTGGTCTGCCGTCATTCTTCTTGGCACTTCAACCAAACACAAACAAAATTCAGGGTAGATTTTTGGTCAACATTGCTAAAAACACCATACCTGCAGGGTTATGCTTAATCGCTTCAACAATCACAATGTATATTTACCAAATGTTCACAGGCATTTCAACCGAAGTGCTTGTAACAATGTCTTCATTAGCTCTTTTAGTTGTTGGCTTTATTGCTTTGTTTAGTATGTGCAAACCTTTCAACTGGTTTAAAACTTTGATGTATTTGGCTTGTTTAGGCTTAACCATAACTGCTGTCGTTGTTCTTTATGACTTATTCAAATATGTCTCATTGTCATACCCTGACATATTGTTCTTAATAATAGTATGTCAAACAACCTATCCTATATATTTGGTATTGTGCAAACTTTTCGAACTGCCAAATAAAGTTCAACAAAAGAGCGACCAGTCTAATCAACAATAATATTTACAATCTTATCATCTACAATTTCAAATTCACAAATGCCCACTAGGGCATTTTTTTTGATTAAAGCCATCGTTGTTGAATTAAGTGGAAAATAACTATCAAATTCTGGAAAAAATTGTTTTGCAGTTTTTTCATCAAAGCCAAGCGACTTTTCCACAAGATTTGCACAATATTTGAAGTTCCCAGCAACAATGCAATCCATAAATATCAAGGCAATAAAATCTGGTTTTAAATTCATTTCATAATCGTCAAGATAGACCAAATATGTTTCAGTTTCCCCTGTCTTAACACTTAATACCTTGCCCTGATTTAATCCGTCATTTAGATGTTTTAATATTTGACGTTCTTCTCTGTCGTTGTTGTATTCGTCATAATAATCCGCCCATAAAAGTTTATCTTTGTTGAATGCTACCAAGAAATTTCTTTTACCCACAAAAAATATGTAGCAATTGTCTTTGTCGGTTTCGTAATGAGAAAATTTGATATCTTTCACATTCATATTAACCAATTGCTTTTCTCCCATATTGACAACAAGATTTTTTGAACACATGACAGAAATTTGTTTGCCAGAGAACTCAAAACTTCTTAAATCACACCCCTCAAAATTATGAAATGTTAAAAAAAGATATCTGTCAGATTTCCATTCGAGACAAGTTAAATTTTTGTGGTTGTTGGTGGCAAAATTCAAATATGATTCATAAAAATTTACATACAATGGTTCAGCATTATTTGCAATGCAACAATATATCTTATTCTCAACACCCTCAACTTTGTATGGCACATTTGCCTTAATGTTTATATCTGGAATATCACAAATATTGCAATCACAATTTGAAATCAAATAATTCATATAAATATGTATGTTGTCAGAAGCAAAATATTGCCAATCAGCAACCTTATAAAACCACATCAAAACCTTTTTTGCAACAAATATAGCCAAATAAATCACTGATAAATTTGAAACCTTGGGGGAAAATATTTTTATGATTAAAGATGAACAAATAACAAATTCAACCCCAACAAATGAAGCAAAATCACAAAACTGCACAATGCACGTTATGCCTCCACAGATTAGCGACGAAGACATAAATGCCCTTTTTGCAGGCATCATAACAATAGTAAGAAAAAAAATTGAATTAGAAACAAAAGCAGAAATCATAAATTCCACATCAAATGTTGAAAGGCTTTTAAGCGAACTCAAAGCAAAACAAGCTGAATGTAATCGTTTGAAAAATGAAATAACATATTTGAAAAATTTATTAAACACTAACAATATTAACTGCTAACGCACACAAAATTTTCTAACAAAAAAATTATTTAGCAAATAAAATATTGTTATAAAAATTCAAAACATCTTTGTAATTTGTGACAAAAATATAAAAAAATTAATAAAAAAGAATAAAAAAATTGAATTTGTCAAGAATTTTCAACAATTTTTTTAATTTCGTTTGCATAAATAAAATAAAATTGCTATATTCTTTTTATAAATATGGACGAAACAATTTTTTTTGACAATGCCAAGGAAAAGGTTACCAAATTCTTTGAACAAGAATTTGAAAATTTTCCACCGCTTTTAATGTCTCACTTTTTAAACAGATTTAACGATATGTTAGATTATGCTGAAGAAGATTTAAAAATTAAGCCCAAAATAATTTTTACAGACAACATTGATTCACTTGTGAAATTTGTTCCAAAGACAATGGCTTTGACAATCTTTGAAGATAATGAAGCCACAATGTTCAACAGCAGGTTAAAATCAATTTTGGCATTGATGCGTCAGGACTGGTGCTTGTTTATCGACCTCAAAGAAGACAAAATTTCTTACGGTTTGATAATGAGTTTTAGAAGCATAAAAGACAAAAACTTTCTACAGGTTTTGGAAGACACAACGTTTTCAAAAGAGCGCACATCAAAAACACATTGTGTTATTGCAAGGCCTCTTAACTCATACTCAATGTTATTGCATTCTATTGGTGGCGAAACATTAACAGTAAACTTTTCATTGGATAAATCCAAGAACAATGTTTTCACAAAAGAAATTCGTGAACTTGTTGATGCAACATTTAGCAAACTACGCACTACTCAACGCAAACTTGAAGACATGAAAAACATGTATATGAATATTTTCACTAACGTGTTGAATGATGTGCATGGTGCGCTTTGTGTTATTGTGGATAAAGATTATGTTGACACTGGCCTTTTTGAAGACGGTATTTGGCTGAAAGAGCCAATCACTTTTAGCAGATTGTTCACACAAAGCAAAAGTTACAGCGAGGTAAAACTTCAAGCGCATGCTGACCTGTTTTTAAAAATGTTGAACTTTGACGGTATCACAATCATTGACAACCTTGGCAGATTGCGTGCTTACAATGTGTTTGTTGAACCAAATTCAAAAAAAGTTGGATACATTGTTGGTGGTGCAAGGAAACGTGCTGCCTTCCACATCTTAAGCAGTAAACGCAAAGGCATTGTTGGTGTTTATTTCCAAAGTCACGAAGGTGAAGTTTTCTTCCAAGCATTAAAACAACCAAAACCAAAAGAAGAAAAACACGAAAAGAAAGACGACCAAAAGCAATCAAAAGTTGTTACTCCTGTTGAGCAACAACCTTCAACCAATGATCAACCTGAAAACAAATAAATCATAATTAATACATAAAAAATGTTTAGCAAGTTGCTAAACATTTTTATTTTATTAAGGTAACACAAACTGAAGGTCAGTTTATCTAATGCGCATTCTGTTACGCAATACAATGATTGTGATTGTTACACCAACAACAATGAGTGAAACAACAACAATAATAATGATTGCCCAAATGTTTAAAGGTTCTTTTACCACAACTTTAAAACTTGTGATAACATTGCCTGAACTGCCAACGAGTTTAACATAGTAGTCGCCCGCCCCATCAGTTTTTTGTGAAATTGAATAAGTTGCCAAATCCAAACTTGAAGCACTTGTGATTTCACAAACCAATGTGTCATTAATATAAAGGAATGAATCACCAACTTGTTCATAAATCATGCCAGGATTATAACTGATTTCAAAGCCATCAGTGGTTTGCTTGCCCAACTCAACTGAACACTCGATTGTTGGGATTTCATCATTCAATGTCAACACAAATGATGCTTGACGTGTAGGATATATATTATCTTTAACCTCATAAAATATTTCAAATGACTGTTTGCCTGCATTTATATCCAACTTGTCAGCATTTGCCATAAGTGTGCTATATGTAAGCAATCTACCATTCTCGCTCTTTTGAGGATTTATCAAATCCAAAAATTCGGTGGTAATATCCTTTCCTTCTTGGTTTGTTACTTGTGTGATTGTGTATTTCGCAATTGATGTCAAGTCATAACTTGCACGTGCTTCATTTTTGTTTAATATTGTGAAACTAACCAAACTTTCAACTTCATAGCCTCCAAATTTTGCAGACAATTTAACAACATAGTTGCCGTATTTTGAAAATGTGTAAGCAAAACCTTTTTGCTCTGGAGTGTAAGTTGCTCCATTTAAAGTTGCTTCAACAGTGATAGGTCTAGCATTGATTGAATCATATATAAATGGTTCATAAACTGCCAATTCAACCGCATCATTGAAAACACCATTTTCGATTGGAGAACCACCATTCATTGTGAAATATACGTTTTTAACACTTGTGATTGTTAGCAGTGAACCTGTTTCGTCCCCGAAGGTAAATTCATGACAATTTCCAGCCAAGTCAAAAACTTCAAAAGAGTATTTGCCACTGCCTTTGATTGTATAACTTACAGCCAATCCATTGTTGTTTTGATTTACACTTTCAACCAAAATACCATTGTGATAAACATTTAAAATAATCGAGTTTTTCTTTGTAATATTATCCTTTAAAGCATTTGTCTGGTTAAATGTCAAAACCAAATTCTCATTTTCTGTCAAATAAATAGAAGTTGAAAATTGTTCAATTGCTGTTGGACGATTGGTTGTTGAATAACTATACTGAAGATTGCTGATAATTCGAGAATCTGCAGGTTTTGTTATTTCAAGGGTTGCAAAATATCTGCTGTATGTTTTTGTATAAACCCTGTAAATTCTAAATGTTCCAATAACATTACTGAAACTATCTTGATATTCAATAGGATCAATATATGCAACTTTTGCACCTTGGTCTTCTGCTATAACCGCAGTAAGTTTTTTGTTGCTTATATAAAGTGGAATGTTTGTTATAGGTTTGATTAAATCTGTTTCGCCTTCCAATTTAAGTTTTGAAAGGTCAATTTGACCATCTATTTCACTGAATTTAAATGAAGAATTAGCCTTGATTGCTTCCATGTCCTCTGTTTGAACATAATATAAATCTGTAAGTACCGCCACAACCGAGAACGCATAAACCTTGTTGCCCAAATATTTTCCATCAATGGTATAAACACCAATTTCAAACCAATAAACACCTTTGCTATTTGATTTTGTGTTTATCACATAACTTGTTTGGTCTTTAAGGTTGTAACTTGCAATGGTATTATCTGTCAAACTTTCATGCAATGTGTAAGTGTAAACGAAATAATCATTTTTCATTGGTGTCCACATCAAATTCATCACACCTGAAGTTGTTGAGCCAAATGGAACTTTTTCAAAGTCTTCATTATAAGCAAAATTCAAACTATGTTCAACATTATCTGTATTCTTTAAACTTACTGCTTTTGTGTAGCTATCCAAAACAATGTTATATGTATATTCAGCCTGATTGTTGTACCACAATTCGATTGAATAATGTATCAGTTTACCCTCATTTGTTGCAGTGAATGGCAAAACTGATATTGTTCCGTTGTCACCAATCTTGATGATTTCTGCCAAGCCTGTTGAAGAATATCTATATTTGATTGACTTGTAGTCAGTTTCAACAACACCATTTCTTGTCACAGTTATTCCGTCATCGGTCAATTCAACAACATAGTCAACTTTTGTTCCATCGATTGTGTAACTTACAATCAATTTTTTATAAAGTGTTGTGTTGTAACTGATTGTTGCAGTTGTGAACCCATAATAGATGTTTGCTTTTTCGTAATACTTATTATTGGTTTCAGTTGCACGTTCAAATCTCACACTATGGAAACTATCCCCAGTCTCGGTATCAAACCTATAAGTTGTGGTTTTTCCAAATGCGTCTGTCATGATGATTTGATAAGTGCCATTCAAACCAGTGATCACAGTTGTTTCGTTGGTTGCATCAGCTAAATAATATTTAAATTCTCCATTCTCAATTCTGCAAAGATATTCGTTTGTTTCTTCAGGGGAAACAACAACAATTTTGCTGGCATAGTACATAATGTTATCTTGTTCAACATTTGCGCCATGCAAGTTTATGCGATAATTGCCAGATGTGTCAGTTTCAACAAGGTTTTTAACATTAAGTTCAACCCTATTATTTTGGTCATAATAAGTGATGGTAAATGATTGAGATGTTAATCTTGAAACAACTTTCAATGTGAAGTTTCCAAAGCCTGATGTTTTGATTTCGTTACAAATATCCGCAGTTAAGCCTGTGTTTGTGAACTTTGTCTCTGCATTTGTGTTGAAAACTTTTGTTTCGCCAGTTTTTGCTTTTTGCAATTCAATGTGGAAGAATTTATCTTCAGGCTGTTTGCCTTCGCCATCGTCAGCAATGCTATTGATGTCAAATAAGGTTATTGCTGTTGTTTCGTTGTTCAATGCAATTCTATCTGTTCTAATATTTTGTGTTGAATCAATATATGTTGCATTAAATGCAAAACTTAAATCAACTGTTTCTGGAGAATACAAAATCAAATATTGTGTTAAGTTGCCAGCATTGTCTTCTTCAACGATTTCATAATAACCAGTATCTTCACTTAAGAAGATATTACCAAAAGTTGTTGCTGATAGATTTGCAACAGGATTATAGGTTGCAAAACTTGTGATAGGCATATTGAGTGTTATACCAGCCAAGCTGGCCCATTTCTTAATATATAATCTCTTGATATCGGTTGAAACAAATGGTGTGTTTTTATTAACAACAAATGCGTACAAATTTTTCACATCTTTTGTTTGATAATATTTTACAAATTGATTTGTAAAGTATAGCCCAGATGCTGTATCATGAACAGCCAAAGCAAACATTGTGTCTGTTAGATTTTCTTCATTATAGTATTTGATTAAACTATCAGCATTTTCAAGAGCTGTTGTATTTGCTGTTGTTGGTTCACGGTCAATCACAATGGTGTAGATTGTTTCATAATAATAAACCAAAACATTGTCTTCATATTCTGCATAACAGTTTTTGTATTTTGCATTGTAGTCATTGCCTTGAGAGATTTTAAACCTAATCTTAATTTTGTAAGTTAAATATTTTGCAGATTGAGATAAATCAATGTTGCCAGAACCGTCTCTAACCAATTGTGTGTCCAGCAATACAATTCTGTTGCCGTTTTCATCTAAAGCAAAATCGGTTAAAGACTTTGTTCCGCCGATATTTCTATATTCATAATTTATATATTTAGATGTTGCCCCTGTTGCAGTGATTTGGTCAACAACCAAATAGTTAGGGTCAACTTGAGCATTGCTTTTTGTTGTGTCGTATTTAGGTAAAATGAGTTTTACAAATTCTGCATTTGTTGTTAATTCATAATTACCTGTAAAATTGTTGTAACTTGCTTTTGAAATTGCGGTGTCAATTGTATCCGCCTCAGCCACTGACGCAAAAGCATCTGTTGAAGGCTTTGTTGGGTCAATTGAAAATGCAATTGTTTTTTTGGTTGGTGTTGAGCTTGAACTTTTTACATTATCTTCAATCACAACCACATAATCACCAGGCAACCATAACCAACTGGTTTCATTGCCGTCAACAATGTATCTATTTTTCAATGCTGTTTTGCCATAAGCATCAAAATAATTTACAAGGTCAACATACAGATAACCATTTTCAGTGTAATAAGCCTCTTTGTCTGTCAATAATTCTTTGTACTCATACGAACTGAACAACTTAACAGGTGTTACAACACTTCCATTGTTGTACAATGTTCCGTATTGATTTTTTGTGTCCATAAAATAAACTGTAAAGTTCAATCTTCCGGCATAATAACTGCTTGCGTTTGAGCCGTCAAAATATTTACCTACAGGCACTTTAATTTGTGCTGGCAATTTATTAGTTACCAAATCTATGGTGTATTTAACACTTTCTTGAGCTGTTGTTCCGTTACCATAATAAACCAGAGTTTTTTCTGTCAAACCCACTGTATTAAATTTATTAAATTCAGTTTCTTCCAGCAAATTAATATTAATGTATTTACCTGTCGTATCTGTCAAAATTCCATCACGGTCAACAATAAACCAATATTCTTGTGGAGTTGAATTATTAACGTAATATCTTTTTACGATATAAAGCCCTGCTTGAGTTTGATTATCTGCAACATTTATGGCTTTATAGTATCTATCATTTTGGCCAACAACAGTGTTAGCTTGCTCACCGTTTGTAAACAAACTGCCAGTTGTGAAGCTATCATAGAAGTATAAGTTTTTGTTGCTTAAGTTGAACTGTTTTGTGATTGGATAATAATCATAAGTGATTTCGCTGATTTGATAATCCCCACTGCCTTGCGTCCAATAGAAAGCAACATAATTATCTCTGGTTGCTTGTGCGCCTGTAATATTTTTGCCAGTAGATAATTCTTGATATTTGTTGCTTAAAATTGTTTCGTTTTCAAGTGAAGCACTATCGTTGCTGAAATATACTTTACCCAAAGAATGGTCATCATTGATTTCAACCCAAATGTATGACCTTGAATCGTTTTTAATCAATGTATTTTCGAAACCAAATTGGTTAATGCCGTAGATATTAAGTTTGCGCTTATATGCGTTAAAGCCTGCTTCTGTTGGCAATTTATTTTCTTTATTTACCAAATAATTTGGATTAACTGTTGCACTAGGTTTTGTGATTGTTTCGCTAGATTTTTCAACATCTCCATTTTGATTGTATGTTGTTAAAATTTGGTTTTTAACTGTCAGGTAATCAGCCCCGCCATAGCTGTTAAACAATGATTTAAGTGCTGAAGTGTTTGTGCCTGTGCCAACAAAATATCCATTTGCTTTTAAACTATCATCAGAACTATTGTTTGCAAACATATCAATAAGGTTTTCTGTTAAAGTTTTATCCGCTTTGTTTTGGTTAAACAAACTTATTGCTTTATGTGTGCCAAATTCGATTGTTACATTATCTGCATATACTAAATTTGCTTGTGTAAAGAATTCTGAGCCAATTTTGAAATATTGTTCAGTGTTATCAATCACAAACATATATTTACAACCATTGCCGGCTTCATCCGTCAACTCAAATGTGTAAACACCAGCATTTTTAAGAACGTTTGACGCATTGAGTGTGTTGTAAAGCTGTTCTGGTTTTTCAATTTTAAATGGACCAGTCTGTGTGCCTAATTTATATTTGTTCAAAAACCACACAGATGAATATGAACTGTTAAATGCTTTTGGCATAATGCTAGCATCTTTTATGATAGGTGTGAAATAATAATTCGCTGTTATATTTGCTCCACTGACCTTATCATTCCAATAGATTGTTGAGTAAGCATCAGATATTGCCTCAATTTGCCTATAATATCCATTATCATCAACCTGAACACGATATAAAACATTGTTATTATTTGCAATCAAACCAACTGCATACATTGACACACCACTGATGTTTGTGCGGTCAATGGTAAATGAACGATAAGATTTTGCTTGACCTTCGTTTGTTGCTTCAATCAAGAAACTTGCACCCTCATTTGTTGCAATATCTGCACCCAAAATTGTGCCATTTGTTATTTCACGTGCAACAACCTGCTCACGCAATTGATTTGCGGTAAGGATACCTGTTCCGTTCGCTTTACTTTCATCTTTTGTTAAATATACATTTTTGATTGAGTAATATTTAACCACAATTGAACGTTCAAACACATCCGGATTTTGCCATTTGATTTGAACATTTTGTTTTGTATATTTGCTTGAGCCAACTGGAATAGTGTATTCGCCTGTGCGATTGCCAGATTCATCAACTGCTTCTGCATAAACTTCTGCAACTGCGGTTGAATTTGTATATCTAAAAGCAAACAACTGATAGAAATCATTTACGCCTGGCAATTTAACTTTAACAAAAACAAGATAATAACCGATATCGTTAAACGTTGTTGTGTTGGTAATATTTTCTTTTTTTATCTTGACTGATGTCAGTGATTCAGCCAATGCGTCTGCTGACATTGTTACAATTGGAGACAAACTGTAAAAATAAAAACTTTCATTATCATCATAGTTCAAATTAGATGCAAGCCAAACCCCACCTTGGTTTGTGCTTTGATACATTGCGGAATTTATGTTGGCAATTTGTGGCTTTGTTGCTTTTGCCAAATTGACAGTATTCATCAACTTGTCGCCAAGTGACGCATTAATCAAACTATCTTTTGTGCTATTAATGTATCCTGTGCGATTGTTTAATCCAACTTGATTGGTTTCATTTATATCATAAACAATGCCTAATTTTGTTTCGGTTGGTTGGTCATCTTTTAAATATCCATTTGGAACAATCAAGACAACCTTATCATTAACATGTTTGTTGATTTGAGCATATCTCATTTGCGCTTCACTGTAACCAACTTTGGAATATTTTAATTCAAAGCCGTAAATATCCAAACTATCGCCATCAATTGTAAAGCCCATGCTGTTTTGCTCGTCATTATAGATATAATCATATTTAAATTCATAATGACCCACTTCTGTGAATACTAATACTGCTTTTGTTTCATCAGTCAAACCGATATTTTGGGTTGTTGTGCCTGTTGAATTGGTGATTGTGCACACTAAATTATAACTGTTGCCAACACTAGCTTGTTTTACTCTGCGGTATGAGTATGTTGTTGTAACACCATTTGAAGTGTGTGTATAATCTAATGTGAATTTAGAAAAGTCATAAGTAAGTGTTGGATATTGTTCACTAGAGCCCAACAGATAATAACTATTGCCTGTGACAGGTAAATCAAGCTTTGGCATTGTTGCATAAGCATAGCCGGAGCCTGATGTGAAAGTTTCTGGTTCTGTATAGGTTGATTTGAACACCAAGTCAAAACTGAATGTTTGACGCTTAAACTCTTCGTTATGCCTATATTCAACAACAAATTCATAATGGCCATCAAAACCTTTTCTTTGTGGAATGATATAACTAAAGTCTTGATAGTTGTTATCGCCATATTGCCTTACCGCTGGCAAAACAATTTGATTGCCATTGCGTGTGGCTGTCACATTGATTTGTTGAATGTCTGTTGCATAATTAAAAGTTGAACTTTTATTTTGTGTGTTTGCAATAAGGTCGGATGATGTTGAACCATCTTCATTTGATCTTGTGCCTAAAATATAACTACCAAAACTGAATAACACACCTTCAGCCATATCTACTTCAGAATTTGCTGCTGTGTAGCCCTTGATATTTGGGCTATAATAATATGTATAATTAGTTCCGTTTATATTTTTTGTTTTTAAACTGTTTTCAACCATGATATAATCACCAGAATGATAAACAGTTTTGCTGTTAGAACCGTTTCTAATATTTGTGTAATAGTATTTAGGGAAGTCAGCCACTCCTGCACGTATATTGTCAACATAAAGACTATTGGCAGATTGGGTTGCATTTAAATCAGTAAACAATTGTCCCTTAAATGGATATGAACTGCTTGCATAAAAATTTTGCATGCTGTCGTAGTTTGATGAATCTGTGTAATCATCGCCCGTTGAAATTATGCCAATTTTTTCAACAGAAAGAACAATGTCGCCTTCGTCCTTTTGGCTATATGATTCTCCGTTAGCCACAGCGGCATCTGCATATTTTGTCTTGTTTAAAACTATGCTGGCAAAACAAATCACTGTCGCAAGCAAGAGTGACATCACACCAACAAACAATCTACTGAATAATTTACTTTTCCCTTTCAAAATGCTTCCCCTTTTTATTCTCTGCAATAGGCAGAAAATTATTTGTTTTTATCTGGCTTTGATTTAAAGCAAAAGTCAAACAAACTCATTTTAAATTTTTATCCCCTAACAATCGCCAAAATGTTTGGCATAAATTTATTGTAATACAATAAAATTATATCACATAAAAAATAAAAAAACAAATATTTAAAAAACATAATTTTAATTGTTAAAATGTATTGTAAAATCAATTTTTAATAATTGTTTTTAACAATTGAAATTAAAATTTAATAAATTATTAAAAATTTTTATAAAAATATTAAAAAATACGCATTTTTTAATTGTTTTGCGTATTTTTTTATTAATTTTTTATTAATTTTTTTAATTTTCTATATTAATTTTTGGCTTCCTTTAATCTCTACCAATTTTAAAATTTTAACAATTTGATTTGTTGACGCATCAATATAATAAAAATAGTTTCCATCAATGCGTTCCAGATAAAATTCATAGCAATTCACTTCTTTGCCAGAGTCAAGCCTTATAACCGCTTTACGAGTTGAAAGTATTTCATAATCAAAGCCCAACAAATCTTCAGCATCCAACAAGTTTACATTAAATTGCGGAGTCCTATCAACATGGTTATAAGCATAATTTTGCGCTTCAACACCAATCACTGTTTGGCTTGTTAAATCAATCTTAACTTTTACCAAATCAGGATAATAAACCACACTATTCACAATAGGTGCAAGATTAACATATAAAACATTTTGTTTTTGTTCTCGCCACACTGGTCGCATATTTTCAAAACCAATATTGTTTATATAATTCTTTGCAATTTCTTGTGCTTGTTCCGCTGATAATATTGGGTCTCCCATGCTTGAATATGCTGACAAATTTATCAACAATTTACCACGCTTACTAACTTGTGCAAAATAAGTATTATCTTCTGTTTTTATTGTAAAGTCATAAGTTGTGATATTGCCTTCTGTTAAACTGTCAAAATTTATAGTTATATTTTTACCACTAAATACTGTGTCTTCTAAATATTTTTTTGCCTCATCTTGTGATACTTCTGTTTCGGGCAAACCATTAACTTGTTTTGTTTCAAGTGCTGTTGAAAATGGACCATCGAAAATCATAGAAGGATATTCAACATTGTCGCTACTCATATTTCCCATGCTGGTGCTCAATTCATTCATTCCATTAACATCAAATACTGACGCATCAACAAAACTATAACCCGTGTCATACATTCCATAGTTTTGCTTATTAAAATTTGCCTTCAATTCAGCCAACACAAGTGCAATTTTGTCAAACAGCAATTCTTGCTCAGTGGTTAAATTTTCGTTTTTATTTAAGACCCTTGCATAAGCCTCACATACCCCATTTATTTGATTAAAAAATTTTGTGGTTGCCACCACATTATCATGATTGATTGGAAGTACACTTAACCCAGCCAAAACATAATTGCAATCACCAATCATGTTATGCAAAGTTTCAAGTTTTGCTTGCCTAGTTGTTAATGTCGAATACTTTGAAATATCCACTGCAAGATTGTTCACATTATCCACCATTGAATAATAACTTGATGCATAGACCCCTTCCAATATATCTGCATTTTGTTTGCTTGATGTGTAAACTTGATAATATGCAATTAATGTGCATGTTAAAATAACAAGCAAAGAAACTATTGCAACAATAAACCAAGGCATTGCTTTTTGAGCATTGCTTTTTTGTTTTGTTTCTTTATCTTTTTCAACATTTGAATTGTTTGCAAATTCTTCGCTTTTAATATTTTTATTTTTCATTAAATTTTCCTTTTAAAATATTAAAAATAATATTTTTATTAATTTAAAAATATATTTTTTGCATTTTCTTAATAATTTTTTAATTATTTTTAACATTTAATTAAATTTTTATTAAACTGCAAAAATATGTTTGCCAATCTGAGTAACTTTTTTTGTTGTGTAAATCCACTTGCTTGTTGCTGTCTGTGGATTGTAATAATAAACTGAACCATAGGTTGGATCCCAACCATTTAAGGCATCATCAGCAGCCTGATATGCTTTTTGATTTGGCTCTAAATTTATTTGCCCATCATTTACAGCGGTAAAAGCCCATGGTTGATAAATCACACCAGAAACTGTATTTGGAAATCTGCTATCCTTAACCCTATTCAAAACCACGGCAGCAATTGCAACTTGCCCAGTATAACTTTCGCCACGAGCCTCAGCATACACAATCTTGGCAAGCAGATATCTATTATTGCTGTTGTAAGTTGAAGAACTGCTGGTCTTTTTCAAAGTTATACCCATCTTTTTTGCCGTCAGGGGCCCAACAATTCCGTCTTGAGTTAAACCATACTTCTTTTGAAATTTCTTTACAGCGGCAATTGTTTGTGGCCCATTGATGCCATCAACCGAACCTGTATAATAACCCCATTTTTTTAACTTTGTTTGCACCTGTTTTATGTCTGCTGTTGCCGCATAAGTTGCCTCGGTTGTTGCAACAGTTGCCACTGGTTGATTTTTATTTGTGCCAATATAAACAAATAAGCTTCCAATAAGCCCCAATGTTAAAGACGCAATACCCAAAATCATAACAATTATTTTTTTCATAACCCCACCATTCAAAAGATTATTTGCCAAGTTTCAAACTTTTAAACTCATCCAAAACAATTTTATTTGTTAAACAAACCACCAAACCAATTTGAAAACCTAGATCTGAATGTTATTTTGTTTTCATTTGTGTTTTTGCCAACAAAACACAACGGCGGATACATAACACACCACCAATTGTCACCAACTGCGTCACCCAATTCAACTATTACAGCATCATAATAACCAGATTCTAAAGTGGTGTTATTATATGTCCTTGTTGGGAAATATTCATTTGCTATTTTTACGTTCACTGAATAATTGAAACCGTTTTTATTTAAAACTTTTTTGCCAATATTTTGCATATTGACTTTTTCTTTATTTACGACTTCAATGGCCTGCTGTTTTGTTTTTACACTGCAGAGCCATGGTGTTAAATAATCAACAATACTATCTTTCACTTTGAACTTTACTGACTGGTCAATTTGACTGTTGCTGTTTGCCCTTATATGTATCCTTAAATAGTCATAATCTTCTGTTTTAGGCAAAGACAAAGCTATAACAGCAATCAATATAAACAAACCAAAACAACACATAAATTTTTTCATACCACAATGGTTGACATCTAAAAATAAAAAAACCGCAAAATTTAAATCACTTTTTGCAGTTTTATTTATAGTTTTGTAAAAATTTTATTTTGCTTTGTTCAAATTATCAAGTTAAGTTTGAGGTCTCCCTGTTGAAGAAAACAATTTGCGCCATGTATTTGCACCAACTATTCCATCTGGAACAAGGCCATTTTCTGACTGAAATGCTTTGACAGCTCTTTCAGTTTCGCCACCAAATATGCCGTCCAAATTACTGATTGGATAAAGATAGGAAAGCAACAACCTTTGCAAAAACAAAACCGAACTTGATTTGCCACCTCGTTTTAAAACCTGACTGGCAGGATTTATATTCAAAAGTGCCTGCCAAGTATTTCTACCCACAATGCCGTCTGATGTTAAATTATTGTTTGTTTGAAATTGTTGAACAGCCTTTGCTGTGCCAGAACCAAAAATCCCATCTGTTGACAAATTGTAGCCATATTGGTTCAAAAGATATTGCAATGCAACCACAAAGCCACCTTTACTGCCTTGCTTTAAAGTTGGATAATTGCTTAAATTTCTTTCAACATAAGGAACATTCAAATATTCACAAACACCAGCACAGGCTCCTTCCCCTACGTTTAACACAAATGTAGGATTCAACATCAATTTTGCTTCAACAAAGTTTGTCATAAACCCAGCTTCGATAAGTGTTGCAGGGCAACGGACATTTGACAACATACCAACAGAAAGTGTTCCAACCTTCCTGCCCGGTCTGCCAGTAAACTCTTTCACCTTATTATAAACGTCTTGGCTTAATAGTCTGCTTTGATTTGAATATGAATTGTATGGACTGTAATAAACTTCAACACCTTGCGCACTATTAAATGTTGTTCCATTGCCTGAAGCATTGTAAGCAAATGTGACAATCAAACTAACCCCAGCACGATTGGTGCGGACGACACGTGTTGAAATGGAATCATCTTGCACTTCTGTGTGGACATCATAAACACGAAAGCCACATCTTAAACATGCCAATATAAAATCTATTTTTGCCTGTTTATTAAATTCATTTTCATAAAAACTGCGCCCAATATACGGCATGACAGGTGTGCGTTTGCCAACAGTTGGCGGATTAAGCCCATGCTCATCGTTTGCGCCAATTAAAAAATCTGATGCTTTTGCCATAATTTCTCCTTAAAATTTTTATGCTGAACACCAGATTTTTGTTAAGCCAAATCTAATACACAAATAAGCAAGTATGTTTCGCCACCTCTCATAGATTTGATTTGTTGTTAATCAAAATAAAAAGTAAGGCAATATGCCTTACTTTATAATTTCTTCATCAATATATGTTGCCTCATAGTCTGAAATATGGAACAATAAAGCATTTGGATATTGCAAAAAGGCTTGAGTTAAATCGTCGCCTTGTTGAGCTCTTGGATCAAAGCCTCCCATGTGCCAATTGATACAAACAGCTTCTTCACGTGAAAGGTGGACAAAACTGCCTATCATATAAACTGATTTTTCGCCATGCCCAAATGGTAATGAATTGTTTTGATTGTGTGCGTAATATGGAACTTGAACCCATTGTCCATTTACTTTTTGATTTTTCAAATCTTTAACATAACTGCCAACTTTGCAAATATCGTGTAAAAGGGCTATCAAAGCGATGCTTTCGTCAGACAAAAAATCTTGATAGTTTGCACCATACTCATTTTGAATATTCTTTTTAAATCTGTTGTAAACCATGATTGAGTGATATGCAAGTCCCCCGTCAAAGTTTGAGTGCCTGCGTGCAGATGCTGGTGTTAAAAAGAAGTCACACCCATTGCACAAATAATCCAACAATTTATCAGCGCCTTCACGTTTAATGTTTGACTTGAAAATGTCTATATATTCTTGCTTGATTTGCTCAATTGATTTATCCATAAACTCTCCTATCTTACAGAATGATTAATATGCAAATATTCTTTTGCTTTCTTGCTATTCGGTTTTTTAAAAAACTCTTTGTATATTAAATTCAATTGTTGGTTTTGATAACTTGAATTTATTGATGATGTTGCATCAAAGTTAAACAAGTTGACCCCACGCACTGAAACTGCCTTTATATTATTTTCTTGCCTTGGTTGCCCACCACCGCCAACACAGCCGTTTGGACAAGCCATAATTTCAACAAAGTCAAAGTTAAATTTATCCAAATTTTTAAATATCTTCCTAACATTCATTGTGCCGGCAATTGCACATAGTTTTATTTGCCTTCCGTTTAGATCTAATAATGCCTGCTTTGCACCTGGCAACTTTGGAACTGGCTTGAATTGTAGCATGTCATTTGTAAGTTGTTTGCCCGTTTCTAAATAATAGGCAGTTCGCATAACTGCTTGAGTTACACCTGTGGATACACCAAACATTACTCCTGCACCAGAAGCTATATCAAAAGGTTTGTCAAATGAAGATTTAGGCAAGCTTGAAAAGTCAATACTTTTATCTTTCAATACTCTGCCAAGTTCTCGCACAGTCACAACGCAGTCAGTATCTTTACCATACTCTCCACACAAACTCAACAAATTTGCTTCCGCTTTTTTTGCAACGCATGGTGTGATTGCAACAACAGCCAAATCTTCAGGCTTGATATTTTGTTGCCTTGCAAACCAATTTTTTATTGTATTTGAAAGCATTGCGATCGGACTTTTACATGTTGACAAATTTGGCACATATTGTGGATAAAATGTTTTTGCAAAATTGACCCAAGCAGGACAGCAACTTGTAAGATGTGGCAATTCTTTGTTTTGTTTTATCCTTGACAAAAATTCATAAGCCTCTTCCATAACGGTCATGTCAGCACCAAATGAAACATCAAAAACATAATCAGCACCAAGTTGTTTCAATGCGCTGACCATTTTGCCTGCAACAAATTCTCCAACTGGCAACCCAAACATTTCGCCAAGGCTAACCCTTACTGCTGGAGCAACAATCACTGCCACCTTTTTGTTTGGATTGCTAATTAAAGTCATCAACTCATTGCTATTATCTTGTTCAACAATCGCTTCAACTGGGCAAAAATTAGCACATTGTCCGCAATTTATGCAAACAATACTTTCACTGTCATATTTCCAGAATCCCGCAACTCCCATTTGTTTTTTGCAAACATCTTTACATTTGCCACAAAGCACACATTTATTTTCCTTGCGCCTTATACTTGGGTTTTTGTGCGAAATCGGCACACGAATTTCTGCAAATTTATCCAATTTTGTTTTCCTTTGTAAAAATTATTTATTCAAAAACTTGATTGAGTTGCCAAGTTTAACATCTTTAAAAGTTGTTACAGCATCGGCAACTTCGACCACCTTTTCATAAAAGTTTTTCATATTTTTTGGCCTTATGAAAAGTGAAACGTTATATTTTGCTGTTAAATCTTTTTTTGTGTTGTAAACTTCAACAATGTTATCATCTATATCATATATCAATGCCAAATTTTGTTTCATGTCAAATGTTAAGCCACGTTCTTTAATCAGCATTGTTACAGGTTCAAAACCAATGCTTCCACCAACAGCAGGCACGTCTTGCCCTGTGATTTTGCCAATCATGGTATCGTATCTACCACCTCCGCCAATAGCACCAGAGAAACCGTTTGTATAATATTCAAACACAGTACCAGTGTAATAGCCTTGCCCACGAACAATTGAAATATCAAACAAAATTTTAACAGTTGGTTTAACCATGGCACACAAACTGCTTATCAAATATTTAACATCATCAATTATATTTTGTGGTGCTCCATATTTGATTGTTGCATCAATTCCATTTTCAAGCACATCGTTAAGGCTATCAATCAAACTGTTGATTTTGGCAATATCCAAACCTTTTTCAATCAATTCCATCATCACACCGTTGAGTGAGATTTTATCTATTTTATCAAGTGAAACGCAAATAGTGTTTAATTGCTCAACTTCAAAACCAGCATTTAAAACAATTGCGTTCAAGATACGCCTATCGTTGATTTTAACTGTTAAATCATCAAAGCCGATTGAATTATATGTATCAATAGATGTCTTCATAAGTTCAAGTTCAGCCATGATTGTTTTGTCACCAAACACATCAATATCACATTGAATAAACTGACGATCTCTGCCACGTTGAGGGCGTTCAGCACGAAATGAATAGTCGATTTGAATTGCTTTAAAAGGGGTTGGCAATTTTTCACGATTGTTGGCATAAAATCTAGCAAGTGGAACTGTTAAATCATATCTTAAGCCTTCTTCAACAATATCTTTGACTGTTAAATCAGGTTTTGTTAAATCTAATTTGTCGCCACGTTTGATTGTTTTGAACATAAGTTTAAGGTTGTCGCCACCATCGCTATTGTCCAAAAAATCCAAACTTTCCAATATTGGTGTTTGAATAAGGTTATATCCATTGCTTTGATAACTGCTTAAAATCTTTTCTTTAACCAATTCACGCACTTTTGCATCCCTTGGCATATAGTCATTTGTTCCCCTGATGGGATTAAAGTTTTTCATTTACAACTCCTAATAATTGCATTATAAAAAAACCAACCTAATTTGTCAAACAAATAGATAATTTGGTTGGTTTAAATATGTCCTATTCAACTGCTGAACTTAATCATTTGCGCAAAGTGATGAAACCAGTTTGATGTTTAATCATTTAATATTTTCACTTCACCACAAAGTATGTCGTTATATGAATATGTTATAACCGAATTTAAATCTAACAGAGATTTCACTGTGAAAACACTATTATAAACATCTTCAATCACCGCTCTATAGCTACTGACTTTTCTTCTGCCACGGTTTACATCTAATTTAACTTCTTTGCCTTTAAGTGCTAAAATCTTTTGTTTAATATTATCAACTGTGTTTGGCATTTTCTTCATAGTATCACCCTAAAACTATTTTTTGCGCAATATTAAAAATTAAACATCACTGACAAAACAAGACAAAAATCAGCAATGCGTGCAATGCTAAGTACTGCGGTTTTTATATTTAGTGTTTTAATTTCGCCACTGTTTGTACGTTTGTTGACTTGTTGGTAAACAATAAAAAAGAAAGGTTAAAAAACCTTTCTTAATACTGCAAATTGTCCATATCATAGGTAAGCAAGCTTGGTAACGTTTCACCAAATTCTTCAAACACTTGCTTGTTTGGTAAATCATTTTTTACCTTTAAATAAATATTGTAAAGTTCTTCGGTTGACAACTTGTCCAATAAATCATAAAACTTTGAAATATCTTGATTGTAACTCTTTATCAGTTTTTTATTGTTTGTTATTGTTGAAACATCTTCAACACCATATTTATCCAAATAATTGCAAATCATCTCGCAAAAAGTTGAACGAGCAATAACACAAATACAGCCCAAATAATCATTGTAAGCCAGTTTGCCATCGTTATAATCTGCTGCAAATAAGTTGTCAACATCTGAATCTGTTTGATTTTGTTGTCTGCTTTGAACATCAAAAACCAAATTATGTGCATCAACTACTTTTAATTCATCCTTGTGCCAGTTGTCTATTTGAAAAAAATATTCTTTTGCGTTTTCTTGCTTTATTATCATTGAATTGTAGATATAAGCCAACGAAACAATATCATCAACAACCGTACATAAATAAACTTGATTTGTTTCGTGACAAAAAATTTTGAATATCATTGTATCATGCGCAATCCTTATGCCATAGCAAAGATAATTTGTGCCCTTTACTTTGCCTATAATTGGCTCGTAAATTGTTGGGTCGGCATCTTCAAACACATTGTGATAAACTTCAATTGTTGCACGTTTTGAAACTTCACCCAACTTTTCTGCGCCTAACAAAAAACTAAAACTTGTTGTGTATGCCTTTATTTCTTCCATGTTCAAATTATATCATTAAGTTTTGATTTGTCAATACCAATAAAAAATAGTTCTTAAAAATGCTTTGTTTTGAAATTTAAAAAACTCTATATTGATTTGTCAGCAAAACCAAACCAACAGCCTCCATAAAAGCAAATAAAAAAGGCTGATTTATCCTTAAATTTAATCAGCTTTTTTATTTATAACTATACGCAATATAAAATATTGTTTTTAACAATGATTAGATACTAAAAATCTTCATCTTCGTCAGCTGGTTTGCTGTCGTCGTCATCATCATCGTCATCGTCGTCATCATCGTCATCATCAATCATGTCAAGGTCAAGATCTTCATCTTCCTCGTCATCATCGTCATCGTCTTTATCGGCATCATCACCAAACTCAAAATCTTCAACCAATCCTGAAGTATCTTCCATTTCGTCTTGATCATAAATATTATCGGTCAATTCGTTTTCGTCTTCATTTTCGTCTTCTTCGTCATCGTCATCAGCGATGTATTTGTGCCAGTCAGAGATTTCTTTATTTTCAGCCTCTTCATCAACATTCATACCAAGTTCCTGCTTGCAACTATCGCAAATTTCTTGGTCGTTTTGAACAAAATTGATTTTGCAAATTGGGCAAAGTTCCAAATCTCCAATATCATCTTCTGTTGATTTAATTAACTTCATTTCCTTTTTGCAGACATCACAATATTGATCTGATTTTTTGATGTAATTCAATTCGCATCTTGGACACAATATCCAAACTGGTTTAGTAGATTTTGCCATAAAACTCCTTCCCTTGCTTGAATGCTTAAACAACAATATTCAATCATTTAAAACATATTAAGCATTCACTTAATTGCTTAATATAGTATAGTTAGATTATTTTTATTTGTCCACTAAATTTTTATGCTTTTTTAAGAAAAATTTTTATTAAGAAATTAACCAATTTTTTGAATTGTGTGCACAAAAAAATGCCTTTAAGATAAAACTGTGTTTAAGCCCCTTCAATCAACATTTTATCAGCCACCAAGGCAATAAACTCGCCATTGGTTGGCTTTTCGTTTGAAGAATATACTTTAATACCAAATAAATTATTAATGTTTTCAATTTTACCCCTGTTCCAAGCAACTTCAATGGCATGACGAATAGCACGTTCAACTTTTGAGGCACTTGTATCGTATTTAAGCGCAATGGTTGGATACAACTTTTTTGTAATAGAGTTGATAATCTCAGGATTTGCAATTGCAAGTTTGATTGCTTCACGCAAGAATTGATAACCTTTGATATGTGCAGGGATTCCAACTGTGATGAATATATTTGTAATCTTTTCTTCAATATGATTGTTGGGTTTTGAAACAACGTTATTGGTTCGTGAATTGTTAAGCAAAATATCATTTGTTCGTTCCATCAATGTCTGCGCATCAAATGGTTTGATGCAATAATAACTTGCACCCATGCTGATTGCTTTGTTGATAAATCCGTCAATAGACAATGAAGATTGAACAACAATTTTTGTGCCAATATTGCTAACAGATTCAAGCACTTTAAATCCATCGCAATTTTCAAGCACAATATCCATAATTGTAACATCAGGTTTTTTTGTTTTTATCAATTCAATAAGTTCAGTCCCGCTTGATGTGGTTGCGACAACGTCAAAGTTGCCTGAACTGAATTTGTCCTTTAAAGTGTTTAAAACATTTTTGTCTTCATCTGCTAGTACGATTGTAAATTTTTGCATAAAAAAATTTTCCCCTTTCGATATTTAAATTTAAGGATAATACCTTATAAAACCATGCTCTTGCATAAATATGCTGACACGATTTTTAAGCAATAAATTGATTTAAAAAAGTAAAACAATTTATTGAAGTAAATAAAGTTAAAACTAAAAGTTGTAACTATTACTAGTTGTTAAATCTCAATACGGTTTGATTACAATCGCGCGTTAAGCAACCAATCCTTTTTAAGTAACATGACGATATGATAACAAAAAATTTGCTAAAATTTCGATAAAAATTCTGCACTTATTTGCTTATATTTGTGAGTTTTTAACAATATCACACCTAAAATGTCGAAATTGGCTTTGCAATAACAAAAATTTGGTTGCAAATTCAAGTATTATCATAGTTTTTGTTGCAATAAGTAAATTTATAAATCAACAACATGAATTAAAATCAATCATTATATCGGTTTATAAATTAGTTTGTATTATTATGTTTGACGGCAAAAAAACATAAACAAAATTTTAGCTTTTTATATCATATTTAGCCTTTTAAACTTATACATTATTAGGACAGGAGGTTGTATGGAAAACAACGAAGCAATCAAATTATCTTTTGCCAAAAACTTGGATAAATTTAATTTTAGCACACTTATCAGTGTCCCTATTGACACAAACGTAAACATAAAAACAATTTTAAACCTTGACTCGAACATTGTTGACAAAAAGGTTGAAACTGGCTCAGGTAAGGCCATCATTTCTGGCAAAATATCTTTGAATATTTTGTATGTTGACACAGATAACATGACAAACACATTGACTGAAACACAAACTTTTAGTCAAACAATTAACGACCAAGCAATCACGACAGACAGTTTTGTTTCAGTTTCAAATGTAAAAATTGTAAACTCAGTTGTTTCATCAGTTGGCACATTAAAAGTCAATTGTGACGTTTGTGTTGACCCAATGTTGTATTTAAACTTAAATATGCCAGCAAACGCAAACTTTGAAAATATGGTGGTTAAAAAATCAGTGGTTGATGCTTGCACAATAACTGATGTGGTAAATTCAAGTTTTAATTACACTGTAAATCTAGAAACCAAAGACAGCATCAACAAATTGTTATGTTATAATTCTCATTTTGCCCCTACCGCGGTTACTGTTTGTGATGAATATGCTGTTGTTGAAGGCAAATTGCTTTGCACATTACTTTACGAAACAAACGTTGATGACACAACAACTGTAAAACAAGTGACCGACTGTATTGCTGTGAAAGCAGAACTGCCTATTGCAAATTTGACACATGACAACTTGCTTGATTTATGCTTTGAACCATCTGCTGGGCTTGACGACATTCAAACCGAAGTTGAGGACGGAACAACTGTTGCTACTATAATACACACAATCAAAGTTTCTGGCATTGTTTGCAAAACTGTGGCAATTGACATTGTTGACGACATCTACAGCACAGACAATGAAGTTGAGCCAACTTTTGCTATGCGTGAATACAACAAGATTAGCAATTGTGAACATTACATAGGTGAGATCTCAGGCGATATGACAATCAACGAAAACGAACCAGCAATTGATGCAATTGTTGCCAATTTAAATATCGTGCCAGAAGTGACAAACAGTTATGTTAAAGATGACACAATTTACATTGAAGGCATAATCAGTTCACAAATCATCTATTTAGACGAAAACCGTGAACTTAAATCAAAACAAACTGAACTTCCTTTTGTTGCCAACACAAAAATTGCATGCACAAAACTTGATTGCCGTCATGTTGATATTGCTGTAACTGACAGCCGTGCAAAAGCCAAACGTGGAACAATCATTGAACTTGAATATGATGTTTGGGTTAATATCTGTTGTTTTGAAAAGAATTCGTTTAATATGGTAAACAATTTAAGCATTGGCAAAGCATTGGATTTTAGCATGTATGATTATCAAATCTTTATTGCAAAACCAGACGAAACAATTTGGGATTTAAGCAAGCGTATAAAAATCACCCCAGACCAATTGACCAGTTACAATAAAAATCTTCCACCTATTATGAAAGGTGGCGAAAAAGTGATTATTAAAAGATAGACAATATATTACTGTGTCACAAAAAATCTCACAATCTGTGAGATTTTTTTATCAAATTATTCATTTGTGTCAGTTGAAGAGTTGTCAACAGGTTTTGTCATAGGGAACAAGATAGAATCACGAATATTTGGCAAATCGTAAATCATCATGATAAAGCGGTCAATACCAAAGCCTAAACCTGACATTGGTGGCATACCATGTTCCATTGCAAGCAAGAAATCTTCATCTAAGTCCATTGTTTCATCATCGCCCTTAGACTTGTCTTTAAGTTGATCAACAAGTGCTTGTCGTTGTTCAATAGGGTTTACAAGTTCACTGTAAGCATTCAATATTTCTGCTCCGTTTACAACAACTTGGAAAGCGTCTGTAATGCGATTATCATTATCATTGCGCCTTGCCAATGTTTTTAAAAATGCTGGATAATTATAAAGGATTGTTGGACCAACAATATTTGCTCTGATAAGTTTTTTATAAGCAAAGTCTATAATGGCTCTGCAAGATTTATAGCCATCCAATTCATTGGCTGAAAGTATTTTGCTTTCAATTATCTTTGCACGCAAAACTTCTGGGTCGTCAATGTCAAGGAAGTCAAAACCCAACAACTCACGCATCTTTTCAACATAATTGATACGTTCCCAATTATCTGTGCCAAAATCAAGTTCATTGCCGGCAACTGTTATTTTTGTTGTGCCAATAACGTTCAACATTAATTCCTTAATAAATTGTTGGAAAAACTTAATATTGTCTTCAAAATCCCAATAAGAAGCATACCATTCAACTTGAGTAAATTCTTGCAAGTGTGTTGGATCCATGCCTTCGTTGCGGAAATCTTTGCCCAATTCAAACACCTTGTCAAAACCAGCAGCATTAACCATTTTCAACCATGTTTCAGTTGCAATACGCAAATTGCAGTCAAGGTCAAGTGCGTTATGATGTGTGAAGAAAGGTTTTGCACTTGCACCACTTACGTTGACTTGCAAAACTGGTGTTTCAACTTCAAAGAAGCCATTTTTTTCAAGATAATTTCTGATAAATGAAACAGCTTTGCTACGTGTGATAAACACTTGTCTTGATTGTTCGTTTGAAATGATATCCAAATATCTTTGACGATAGCGAGATTCCGTATCAACCAACCCATGAAATTTTTCAGGAAGTCCACGCAAAGCTTTTGAAAGCAATGCAAAACTTTCAACTTGCACAGTCAATTCCCCTGTTTGAGTGCGAATCAGTTCCCCATTAACACCAATAAAGTCGCCAATATCACAAAAATCTTTAAATTTGGCAAGAGTCTCTGCTCCAACAATGTTAAAGTTTAAGCTGATTTGCACACTTGTGCGCAATGGTTTTGTTGCATCAATATCATGATTGTCGCCGATTGCATATAACCTAGCAAAAATAAGCTTGCCAAATGTTCGTTTAAAAATCATACGCCCAGCAATGCTAACTTTTGTGCCCAATTCATATTTTTCCAAATCATGAATTTCATGTGTCTTTTTAAATTTTGCCTTATAAGCCTTTTCTCCAAGGCTTTCAAGTTTGTTCACTTTTTCAACTTTGATATCAAATTCACTCATTTGGTTTTGATTATTATCCATATTCTCTCCCACTGCCGAAATAATTTGCGTATAAAAAACAACGGCAAAAATCTTTTAATGTTTAAAGTATATCAGCATCAACCTTAAAAGTCAAACAAAACAAAAAAGAAAGCTGTGTATAAACTGCTTTCTTTGTTTTTTGATTAGATATTTTCAAGACTGTTTAGCAAGTTGAAAATAAATTTATATAGTCGTTTATTTTTTTAATTGTTTAATAAGATTTAGTTGTTTTTTGGCTAAATTATAAAACGATTAAAAATAACACTAGATAATTATTTCTTGAAAATAGGTTTGATTACAACATGACGTTTTTCGCCTTCGCCAGTTGATTCTGTTGTTACGTCATCACGACCTTGAAGTGTTGTGTGAACAATTCTTCTGTCATAAGCATTCATTGGATCCATGTGAATGTTGCGTTCAATTTTTATTGCTTGTTCTGCAATTTTGTTTGCCAAATCGATGATTGCTTGATTGCGATTTTGCTTGTACCCGTCAACATCAAGATACATTCTTATTGCACCTTCGCCTTTGGTTTTGATGCCTGAAAGCAATATTTGGATTGCCTGCATGTTTTCGCCATGATATCCAATCAATTTGCCAACGTTTTCGCCTTTTATGCTGAAGTTAAGTTCATTTTCTCCAGCCGTGCATTCAACAGTTGCATCTTTATCAATCAAGCGGGCAAGTCCAGTTAAAAATTCAATACCACGAGCTTGCAAGCGAGATGAATCTACAACCCTCTTTTTCTTTTCTGTTGGTTGTTCAATAGGTTGAGAAATTGTTTCTTCAACTTTTTCACCTTCTGCTTCAACAGATATTTTTTCTTTTTCTTCAATTTTTGGTTGTTCAGTTGGTTTTTCTCCCCAAGACAAAACAACTTTTGCTTTTTTAAATAAACCACCTTCGTCAAGCACTTTAACATCAACGTCTTCACGTTTCATGCCACACTCAAGCAGTCCGTTTTGAATTGCAATTTCCACACTTTTGCCAGTTGCTTCAATTTGCATATTTCCTCCTTAAACTTGTTAAAGTTTTTGTGAATTATTTTTTATAATTTCTGCTGTATTCAACAACTTCGATGTTCTTTTTAGGCAACAAAATGTCGTTACCCTTTTTTGCTTTGTTTCTGAAAATTAAAGTCAAAATAGTTGTAATAATTGAAGAGATAATTGAGTTTGTGATGATATACAACGTAAACACCGTGTTTGAAGTAAGCACAAATGCAATCATTGAAAGTGGAATGATTGCCATCATAACTTTGTTCATAGTGTTAAGTTTTTGACCTTTTGGTGCAAGGATTTTTGCACTTAAAAATTGTGTTAAGAAAGAAACTGCAACAGCCAAAATAATCAAAATATAATAGCCATTTACATCTTTCTTGCCGTCAAGCAAACTGCTTGTGATAAAATCATAGCGCAATTTTGCTTGTTCTTTTTCAGTTTCATCAAAGCCTTGATGCTTTGCATAAGTTTCAAAATCAACAAATTGACTTGTGTTTGTATCTGATTTCCAAACGTTTTTAACCCATAACCAACTGTTTTTCTTTTGATAAGACTCATATTTTTTTTCGATTTGAGCTTTTATATAAACATTTTGGTCGTTATCAAAAAGAGATTTGTCAAGTTCTGTGTTGTGTTCCCAATCGTCCACTGCCTGAACATAGGCAGCATCAAGTTGTTTGTATGTTGTGTTGATTTTTTCGTTACCATAATTACGCAAACTGCCATACAATGTGAAGAACACGACAAGTGTCAAAATCAAAGGGATAAGCATGCTTAAGCACATGCCACCAATGTTGACTTTGTTTTTCTTGTAAAGATTTGCTGTTTCCTGATTGATTTTTTCTTTATTGCCTTGATACTTTTGATTGATTGCTTCAATTTCAGGTTGCATAACAGACATTGCTCGTTGTTGTTTGCTTGATGCCACACGTTGAATGATGTCAAGTGGAGACAAAACCAACTTTAAGCATATTGTAAACACAACAATTGCCCAGCCATAATTGATAATGCCATTTGCAAAAAAGTCAATAATGGTTGTCCACATGTCTGCTTTTAATAACATTGTGTTTGTTAACATTTCCATTTATAATTTCCCATTAAATTTAGTTTTGGCAAGTCCAATCCTGCCTTGTGTTGAGGTTTACATTTTAACAATCTTTTTAATGTTAAAACCCCGCCCCAAATTGCACCAAATTGCAAAATTGAATCCCAGCCGTATTTGCTACATGTTGGAATAAAACTGCAACTGCGCCATAATGCATGCCTTATCACTAAACGATAAAGCCCAATAAGCAACAAACAAATAGCAGTTAAAGGAAAACATAGTATGTAATAACACCAAAACAAAAAATTAACCATTTTGCTCTTCTTCTGTTGAAAGGTTTTCGCTCTTCAACAAATTGTATTTTTTAAGCAAATGCAAAAGTTCAGTTTGAATCTCTGCACTGGTTTTTGTTGTTGCTGGTTCTTTTGCAGTTATAACATAGTTTTTGTTTTCAAATTTATCAATATTTTGTCTGCATGCTTCACTTATGATGCGCTTAACACGGCTACGCACCACACTGTTGCCAACCTGTTTGCTAACAGATATACCAATCTGTGGGGTTTTGCGCCAAGTTTTTGTGTAATGGACATAAAAACTTTGACAGTGCGCAACTTCTCCCTTTTTGTAAACATAGTTGAATTCTTTTCGCTTTTTCAGCCTGTTTTCTTTTTTAAGCATACGCTTCCTTTTCAACAAACAACATTAATGTTATTTTGTCAATTCTTTTTTGCCTTTGTTTCTACGTCTTTTTAAAACCTTACGGCCAGACAAAGATTTCATTCTTGCACGGAAGCCATGAACTTTACTGCGTTGTTTTTTCTTTGGTTGGAATGTTTGTTTCATAATAATCTCCTAATTTTTTTTTTAAAATTTTACGCATGGTTTTTGTTTATCGACAGCAAAAATCAAGCGGTTTCAATAGGTTGAAGTCCAGGCCAGTGCCTTTCAGAAAAATTTAAACCTTTATTTGCATCAGGTTTAATTTAGAATAACTCTAAACGGAAAATCCTATTGAACCAAATATAGCAAAAAAAACAACCGATGTCAAGAAATATATTCTTTCAATCGGTTTGTAATTTTAACTATTTTTTGTCGATTCTGCCAATATGACTACCTTCGTTGTCATAAACATTTACATTCTATCAAAAAAAGTGTTAAGTCAATTGTATCGTTTTAACACTTTTTTGCTATAATTTAGTTTGTTTGTTAAGTTATTCACAATGCATTGTAGAACAAATTGTTAACACTAACTTAGCTTTGTAAGTTCTTTTTTTATTGCGGAAATAAATTTTTTGTGAGCATCTGTAAGGCAACGATTCTCTTCCAAAAATTCAATTATCTCGTGAGTGTCGGCTATTAGACGTGTCAATCTATCTTTTGGCAAAGTTTTTGAATCTATTAAGTTTGCTAACCTATCCGCTAACTTTATGCAAAGGGAATAGTTAGACATATCAATCATTTTATGTTTGAGATAGTTCCCTTTACCAACCAAATGTGGCATATACGATGCGGTTGTAACTTCCATAACCATGCTTGCAACAATCTCGCCAAAATTATCAACCAATTCGCGATAAGAGGTGTATGTATCTTCTAAAGTGTCGTGCAAAAGACCTGCCGCAACAATTGCGTCAATATTTCTAGATTTTTTATATTTTTTTAACAATTCTGCAACCAAAATTGGGTGATTTATGTACGGTGTAACACCATCTGCACGGGTCTGCCCTGCGTGCTTTTGTTTTGCAAAATTTAAAACATAATCATAATCTAGATTTTGCATTATTAACCTTTCAAACCACGTGATTGACGGTCCATGTCTTCAACAACAATGTCATAAATTTCGCCAAGTGTTGAACAATATTTAAGCACATCCCATGGTTCATTTGTGTGGAAATGAATTTTGATTGTTTCGCTATATTTGCCCAAGCCATCACCAACAGCAATCAAGCAGTCGCCTTTAAAGTTTTTTAAAAAATAATCTCTTACAGCATCTTCTTCAAGATTTTCACCAGAAATTAAAAGCTGAGTGTCGTATCTAAATTCAATCATTTTAAACTCCTAAAAAATGTTTTTTATGCACATATTATGGAATAATTGAAAAAAAAAGTAAAGGAATTTTTAGCATAAATTTGCTTCTCCTATCCTTTGCTTTTATTATACATATTAACCTTTGTCAATATAAAATTTTGGTGCGGTCAACAGGATTTGAACCTGCAAGAGATTGCTCTCACTAGTACCTGAAACTAGCGCGTCTGCCGTTCCGCCATGACCGCATATCTTAAAAACATCATAATATTTATAAATATTTAACACACAAAAACCAATCGGTTTAACAATAGAACAATGTGTTGCGTGTTAAATTATTATAGCACATAAAAGTTTTATTGAAAATAAATTAAACAAAAAAAATGAGTAAATCACTCATTTTTTCAATTTCTATTCATCTATATTAGCCCTAAAAGTTTGACGTCGTTTGATGATTTTGTTTGGTATAAATTTCCACAAGTTTAACACTGAACTGTTTGTTGTGAGCATCGGATTTGAAACAACTGTTTGAATGTTATATTTTATTATATTTTGCCAAATATGAGATATTGTCACCGCTGCAATGCCAGACTTGCGATATTCTGGCGAAACACCAATAATCACAAGTTCCAATTCTTTTGGCTTAGCAATTGTTCTCAATAAGCCAATTGCACTTAAAAACGCACTTCCATTATGTTTTTTTATAATGTTGCCTAATGACGGCATTGCAATGCCAAAACCAATCACCTTGTCAGTTTCTTTATCAACTATCACAGAAATGAATTTACGATTAAGTGCGGTTGCAAACAAAGATAAAACATTACGTTTTGCCTCGCCAGTTATTTCAATAAAGTTGTCTAAATTTTTGTATGTTTCGTTATAGCAGTCAAAAAATTTACCACCATACTTTTTTACAATTTTTTTAACACTCATTGTCCCAGCAATGTCTATAAGATTGTTTTTTTGTTCAGCAAACTTTGCAATATCTGTATATTTTGAATTTATGTTTTTAAAATCAAATTCAAGTTCAACCCATTCGCTTTCTTTGTTAAAACCCAACTGTTGCATAATTTTGGGGTAATATTCAAAATTATAATTTGTTGCAAAGGTAGATATTCTGTCAAACCCAAAAGTAAGCATTCCTTCCCTATCTGTATCGTTAAAACCCCATGGACCATGAATCTCTTTTAACCCATGACGAATGCCCATATTTTTCACAGCATTGAGTAGCTGACTTGCAACTTCCAAGTCATCGATAAAATCAAAACGAGAAAATCTTATACATTTTTCATCATGAACTTCATTGCTTTTATGAACAATAATTCCTGCAATCCTTCCAACCACTTGATCATCTTTGTAGGCTAAAAAACATTCAATTTCGCAACCAACAGCTGCATGATTTTTTTTAGGATTCATAATCTGTTTTTCATCACAGTTAAATAATGGCACATAGTAAGGTGTTGTTTTATACAATTTTAAAGGAAATTTTACAAATCGTTTCATTTCCTTTTTTGATTCAACTTTTTTGATTGTTATCATAAATTTATCCTTTGCAAAGAAAACAGGTTATTGGTCTTTACTCCAACTTTTTATTAAACAAAAAACCGCATTTCCTGTAAAATATTATAACAAAAAGCAAAATTTGTCGCAAAACTTTTTATATAAATATTTTGCAATTTGCTGACCTTATTGTAAATTTATAAACTTTGCAATAAAAAAAGTCCAACTGATGTTGGACCTTAATTTTACTATTTTCTAGCAAGGTATGCGTTCATGCCACCACAAGCAATTGTTGTAAGAAGAAGATATGAGCCAACTGCTACAACAGTTTTTCCGCTTGCAAGAGAGCCTAAACCAACACTGCCAAATTTGCCAGCAACAACAAAACTGCAAATGAATGCAACAAGTGCAAGCACTACCAAAGCAATACCCAAAATTACATTTACAAGTTTAAATTTGAAGCCGAACACTTTAAGCAATGCAAATACAACAACAGCAACACTTACTATCACTGCCAAAAAATACATCCAGCAGAACAATCCTGTTACAAAACCAGCATCATCACTGCCTTTAAGAGAAATGAGTGCATTAGCCCCATAAGACAAATCTGATGAAGTTTCTCCTTTGAAGCATGCTGTGATAACATCACTGCCCTTAATGTGTGTTTCATTTGCAATTGCACCACCTAAAGCAGATGATTTAGATGTGAACACTGGCATAAATAATGTGCAAATTGTAAGAACTGCCAAAGCAATAACAACAATTGTCAACACCAAAGCCAACACATCCATCTTTTTAGATTTTTTCTTTGCCATTTTTTCCTCCCTAAATAGTTTATTAATTATATGTTAATTGGTTTTATTTGTTAAAGTCAAGCAATTAAATGAAAAATAATTTTTGTTGCGTTGAAAAATTTTTTTCTGTGTATAAATAGATTTACAAATTTAAAAATTTGTCTATTTACTCAACAATAATTGTCTGTGCCCAAGCTTTAAATTGTGGGCGAAAATCTTGTTCATCTTTTACATCACAAGCAAATTGACAAAGCCAAAACGCATCTGTGCCTTTAAAAGTGTAAGCCACATAACAAATATTCTTGCCTGAAACATTTTTGTTAAAGCTAAATGTTGTAAGATTTTCATCTTCCTCAACAGTTGCTTCAACATTATTATTTTCAATAACTATTTTTGCATAAGCAGAAGTATTCATTTCTTCCACATTATATCCGGATTCTGTTAAAGAATCATTAGTCTCTTTCAATGCAACAAATATTACGTCTGAACTTTGCAAATATAATGTTTGGCTTACAATTTCTTTTTCTTGAAACTCTGTGGTTAAAGTTATTGTTAAACCTTCTTTTGAAAAAGTTTTTGCTTTCGCTCCACAAGCAGAAAGACCAACACATAAACAACACAACAACAAGGCAAGCATTGTTTGTTTAAATTTTTTCATAACCCCTCTCTTTTATTTTAAAATACCATTGAACGCGTTAAAAAGTCAAACTTATTCAACAATATGTCAATTAAAATTTATTCAATCAAATTGTTACAAAATTGAATTAGATAAATTTTAAACTTGATTTATATTTACAAAACCCAAACAATAAAGTATAATGTATTTTAAGTGAACCACAAAGGTTTTACACAACAATTATATGTTCTATCAACATGGTTTAAGTGTTTATATAATGGCTTCTTTTGTTGAAATATTCACAATTATAATAAATTTATTTGTGCATATTATTCAATTTAATGCTTGAACAATATTGCATCATAATTGTTAAAAATTTGCAGAGATGTCGGAGTGGTTGAACGTGTCGCTCTCGAAAAGCGATAAGGTGCAAGCCTTCGGGGGTTCGAATCCCCCTCTCTGCGCCAAATACATTAACTCGGAATTAAACCGAGTTTTTTTGTTGTTTTCTTATAATTAAAAATCAAAGTTAACTTTTGTTTTTATATTTAATAATTTTAAAACCGTTTTTCTATATTTTTAAACACGGCAGTATGAACAAGTTCAAAGAAAAAATAATATAAAATAATATAAATATTATTATGTTAATTAAAAAAAATATTAACAAAAAAGTTATCCACAAAAACATATAAAAATGTGGATAACTCGTTTTTCATGAATCTTTTTTAAATCAAAAAAATCTTAAACCAATTGCTTGATTTTAATTATAAAACAGTAACAAAGCTTTTATTTTAAACAGTAAAATATAAGTTTGTTATCTTGATTTAACAGGCAAAATAAGGAATGTAAAATCATCACCTTCACATGGTGTGATTATACAAGGTTGAATTGCACTGTTAAGTTTGATTTTTACGTAAGGATTGTCAATAACACGCAAACAATCACTGAAATATTTTGAATTGAAAGAGATTGTTAAATCTCCACCCTTAACACCAACTGTGATATTTTCTTTTGTGTTACCAATTTCACTGTTAGATGTGAGCATTAAATTCTTTTCTTTAATGTCAAATTTAACCAAATTATTTTTATCAATACGGCTTAAAACACTAGCCCTATCAATAGCATCTTCAAGTTGTTCTTTGTTGATTGTTACAACTGTGCCAAAATCTTTTGGAACAATTTGTTTATAGTTGATAAATTGACCGTCAATCAAATGATTGATGATAATAGTATCACCTAAATCAACCATGATGTTGTTTGAATGAACATAAACTTTAACAGTGCCTTCACCGTCAAGCATACGTATGATTTCATATAAATTTTTGCCAGGAATGATTATTTTAAAATCGTCAGTTGACATAACAAGTTGTTTGTTTGCAATTGAAAGACGGCAACCGTCAACAGCAACTGCACGGATACTTGTCCCATTAGTTTCAATCAAAATACCTTTCAAAATTGGCCTACTATCGTCTTGAGCAACAGCATAGTAAACATTGTTGATAAGTGCACGGAAATCGTCTTTGTTAATTTCAAAGAAATTGTTCTTCTCAACCTCTTTCAAACTTGGAAATTCACTTACATCCATGCATTGCAAAACACCTTCGCTATCTGTATAAGAAATCTTCAATTGGTTGCGTTCATTAAGTTCGCATTCAATTTGTTCATTTGTAAGTTTTTTGATGTATTCCCCAAACAATCTGCCAGGTACAACTGTTTCACCAGAACTTATAACTTCGGCACGGATTGTTTTTTCGATACTAATTTCAAGGTCGGTTGCTGATAACACAAGTTTATCGTCCATGCAAACCATTTTGATGCCTTCCAAAATTTGGCTTGTGGTTTTGCCACTAATTGCTTTAGAAACTACACTTATTGCGTCACTTAACTCAAGTCCATCACATCTAAACTGCATAAAATCTCCTTTTTTTCTGCTTTAACTGTTTGAAATTCAAGTTTTTATATCTAAAGATATAACCCCTAAAAGCCCAAATTTGTTGCAAGTTTCAAGCCATAATTTTCATTGTCATTATATTAGCAGGTCACTGGCAATATGTCAATCAAAAACGTCACAATTTGTCGAAATTTTTTGGCTTTATTAACTTAATATTTGCCTAGTTTTAAGCGTATTACGCACACACGTACAGACGCTGATTTTTATAAAAATTTTTAAGTTTTTTTGGTAGTGATTTTTTTATTAGGCGATGTGCAAATGTGGATAACTTTTGCTTACCACTACATTTTGTGTGTTTCGACAAAATAATTCAAAATATTCCACAATTTTTATCCACAATTTGTGTGCACAACTATGTGAAAAACGATGTGTACAACCTAAAAATCGGTGTGGACAACCCTATTTTTGCCCTATTTTTAGGCATTTTTTGCTCAAATTTTGCTCTTTTCTTTTAATTTTAACTACATATTATATACGTGCATGCGTGCAAACATATTTTAAGTTTAACTTCAATATAAATATCGCACTTGTATAGCGTGCGCAAACTTAATTTAAGTTTATAAATGTTTAATTTTTGCGTACGCATTGGTTTTTATTTAAACTATTTATAAAAAATACTGGCGACCTTAACACCCTTAAATAATTATATGTTTAAATTTGTTTATTAAAATATTATCTTAAACTATAAGTTAACTAATTATATAATAAGTGCGAACTTAAAATTAAGTTATCTACATATTATATATGCGTACGCGCGAGCGAACATATAAATAAGTTTAATCTTATATTAATTTGCGCAAACATAATTTATATGTAACTTTTTAACCAATATATTTACAAATAATTATTTATTATATTTAAGTTCGCACGTTCTTGATTTTAAGAATCAATTAAAATATATTTTTTGCTGGCACTGCGTTTTATATATAGATAATATAAATATAAGTTCGTGGGAACTCTAATTAAGGTTGAAATTTAATTCTAGTAAATTTTAAACATAAGGTTTTATTATTTTAAGTTTGCGCAAACTTAAATGATAAATAATCTGTTTATAGTATATTAAAAATTTCATAGGCAACTAGAAAAAAGAATAGCCAAAACAATATAAAATCATTTGAAAATGGCAATTGACTTTTATTCTTATATATAGTATAATGTAAGCATAGGAGTGAATTATGTTTTTGCTAGACCAATGGAAAAAAGTTTTAAATAGATTGGAAGCGGAAGTAACAGCTGTCACTTTTGACTTGTGGATAAACACACTCACACCAATCCAATATGCAAATGATGAACTTATTTTAATGGCACCCAGTGTAACTGCTAAAAATCAAGTAAACCAACCAGGTATTTTTGAAAAGATTACAAAATGTGTTAGGGAAGAATTTAACTCTTACACTTATGTTAGAGTTACTGAAAAGCAAGAATATGAAGAAAATATCAGGAAGCAAGATCAAGAACTTGAAAAAATTATGTCAGATGTAACAAATTTAAAATCAAAGTTCAATCCTAAATATACATTTGATAATTTTGTTGTTGGCAAATCAAATCAGGTTGTGTGTGCCGCTATGCAAAATGTGGCTGAACACCCAAGTCAAAAATTTAATCCTTTGTTTATTTATGGCGGTGTTGGTCTTGGAAAAACTCACTTGTTGCATGCTGTTGGCAATTACTTAAATGCACACAGACCAGATTTAAACGTTTTGTATGTCACATGTGAAAAATTTACTAACGACTATGTTGATTCAATTCGTAAAGGTAAAGATAATTCAAATAACGATTTTAGAGAAAAGTATCGTAACGTTGATGTTTTGATGATTGACGATATTCAATTCATCAGTAACAAAATGGGAATTCAAGAAGAATTTTTCCACACATTCAATGATTTATATCAAAACAATAAACAAATCATTATTGCTTCAGACCGCTCTCCTAAAGAGATGACCGCTTTAGAAGAAAGATTGCGTAGCAGATTTAGTTCAGGTCTCATTCAAGATATTCAAGAACCAGATTATGAAACTAAAGTTGCAATCATAAAAAAGAAATGCAGTCAAGAAGGGTATCTTGTTGACGAAGATGTTGTAGATTTTATAGCCTTAAAAACAGGAACAAATATTCGTGAAATGGAAGGCATATTAAGCAAAGTTGTTTTCTACAGTGGATTGCTTGGCAAAACTCATGCCAGCATGGAAGATGCTAAAGAAGCACTTAAAGATTATGTTGAAGAAGAAAAAACAAATTTAAATGCTGAAAAGATTATGAATACATGTTGTGACTTTTTCAAAATAAGCAAAGAAGATTTGATTGGTAAAAAGAAAAATAAAGAAATTGTTGAACCAAGACAACTTTGCATTTATTTGATTAACGATATGCTAAACATTCCTCTTACAGCAATCGGTGAATTGTTTGGTGGAAGAGACCATACAACAATCATGCATGCAAGAGATAAAATCAGCAATCAAATAAAAGTTAATCCTCATGTTAAAACCTTGGTTAATGACATTCGCAGTAGATTGCTTAAATATTAAAAAAAATCGGTAGGAATTATACCTACCTTTTTTATTTTGTTTAACAACCAGATTTATAGGAAAAGGCAAGATAAATTTGTTTGTTCCATCATAAATATCACGAAGCCAATCAAATTATTTTTTTATAATAATAACCAGTTAAAAAACCAAAATTTTAAAAAATCAATTTTTTATTTAATTTTTAAATCATAAAAATTTTAATATTTTTCAAAAATTAAATTAAAGTTTAAACTTTTTAGTTGAATTTATTGATTTTTTCATAATATTTTATTTTCTTTTGTAGAAAAAACGGCTGTTAAACTCTTGAGCCGTTTTTTATTTCTATAATGTTGGCTTTAAAATTTATTCTTGGCAGGGCGGTACATGTTATAAGTGTTTGATATTCTTTTGTCAGGTTTAGCAAACGATTCTGCCTCTCATCATCAAGTTCACTTAATACATCGTCCAACAACAAAACTGGATATTCACCAATTTCTTGTTTTATAACTTCCATAAGTGATAACTTAACAACTAAAGCAACTGTTCTTTGTTGCCCTTGGCTTGCAAATTGTCTGCAATCCAAATTATTGATTTTAAAAATAATATCATCACGATGCGGACCAACACAAGTATAGCCAAGTTCTAATTCTTTGTTTAAAGCTTTATCAAATTGATTTTGCAAATCTTGCTTTATTGTTAAATTTTCTTGTTTTTGATAACTATATAAAATGTCCAAAGATTCATCAATTGTTATAAGTTTATGAATGTTTTTTGCAAAAAATTTTAATTTTTCAATAAATTCAATGCGTTTTTCAATTATTTTTTCAGCAATATCAATTAATTGTGGAGTAAATAGTTTTAATTGTTCAATTTTTGTTTGGTTAGAATTTAAACTTTTTAATATTGCATTACGTTGTTTTAACACCTTGTCATATCTTAATAAATTGTATAAATATGGTTTGTCAAATTGACTGATAGATACATCTAAAAAATTACGTCTATCTTCAGGCACTTCCTTAATCAATTTCATCTCATCAGGACTGAAATAAACTACAGAAAGGATACCAACAAGCTCGGTCAATTTTAATATGTTTAAACTGTTAATCTTTATTGCCTTTTTATTTGTTTTGTCCAAAAACATTGTAATAGTTTTGTTGCCTGCATTAGTTTTAAAATCCACTTCTATTTTTGCTTTATCTTGCTCAAATTTAATCAGTTGTTTTTCTTTGCTATTCTTTGGGCTTTTACCCACACTCATCAAATATAAACTTTCAAGTAAATTTGTTTTTCCTTGTGCGTTTTTTCCAACAACAAAATTTACACCATCATCAAATTCAACTGTTGTGTTGGTGTAATTTCTAAAATTGTTTAGGCAAAGTTTTGTTATTTTCATTGATTGAATTATATATATATTTATTTTATTTGTCAATATTTTAAAAAAACAATCAAAAAACATACCTTTTTATTTAAAATTTATAATTGTTTATTATAATTAAATTTTTATTTTTAAAAAATCTTTGGTTAAGTCTCTCGCGCGCACGCGCGCGTACGCGTATATATAATGAAAGAAAAAAGGATTAAACGTGCGATTCGTTCAATCCCATATATTGCAATATTTAAAATTTTAATTATAAAATTGGTTTTAATTTTGGCAAATTTTTACTTCTAGGATATTGTTTTGGTGTTTCTTTTATTTTTCTTATTACAACGATGTTTCTTTCCCCTTGATTATTTGGCAAAACATAATGCAAAGTTTTAACATATTCTCCACCTAAAATTTTTATTGCGTTTTTGGCTTCGTTTATTTCTTCTTCACAATTTGTTGCTTTGTATGCTAGAACAATTCCACCAATCTTTACAACAGGCAAAAGATATTCTATTAATGTATTTAACCTTGCAACAGCACGTGCAACAGCCACATCATATTTGTCCCTATTTTTTAAAGCAAAATCTTCAGCTCTTGCATGGATATTTTTTGTGTTTATATTTAACTTTTGTGTAAGTTCGTTTAAGAAATTTATACGTTTATTTAAGCTATCAACCATTGTTAAATCAACATCAGGCCTAACAATTTTAATTGGCAAACTTGGAAAACCTGCTCCCGTTCCAACATCTATTAGACTTGCATTTTGTTTTATTTCATCTATCGGCAAAATACTGTCTAAAAAATGTTTTGCAAATACTTGATTTTTCTCGGTTATGGCTGTGAGATTTACCTTCTCATTATATGAAACAAGTTCTTCAAAATAAGTTTCGAAGATATTGTTATATTTATTAATTAAATTAATTTGATTATTTATTTCCATAAAATTAATTAAAAATCCTATTTTATAGTATTTTCTTAAGTATTTTATAATATTTTTTTATTTATTTTTAAATATAATTTTTTAATTTTAAATAAACTAATAAAACATTGATATCTGCAGGACTGACGCCATCAATTCTTTTTGCCTGTCCAAGTGTTTGAGGGTTGAATTTATTTAATTTTTGTCTTGCCTCTAATCTTAAGCCTTGGATAGCAGTATAATCAATATCTGGCAGTTTTAAATTTTCGGTTTTATGTTGTTTTTCAATAAGTTCTTTTTCTTGTTTTATGTAGCCATCATATTTTATTTCTGTATTGACATATTCAAGCACGTTGTTAGGTATATCATCAAACAATTTAAATTCTTGTTTAACATCAAAAATATTTATATTGTTTCGCTTTATAACATCTTTGAGTGTGAGACCAGATTTTGGCAGATTTTCATTTTTTATTGTAAACAAATTGTTAAGTTTTTCAGGGTTACACATAAGCGAAAGTTGATTATAAACAGCATCAATTTGTTTTAATTTTTGTTTGAACTTTTTATATTGACTATCCTTAACAAGTCCAATTTCGTGTCCAATCTCAGTAAGTCGAATATCACAATTGTCTTGTCTTAATATAAGTCTGTATTCAGCTCTGCTTGTCATCATTCTGTAAGGCTCAACAATATCTTTTGTTACTAAATCGTCAATCAAAACACCAATATAAGCTTGATCTCTGCCTAAGATTAATGGTTGTTTATGATCAATATGTTTTTCTGCATTTATCCCGGCAATTAAACCTTGTGCACCAGCCTCTTCATAACCGCTTGTTCCATTTATTTGACCAGCAAAGAATAATCCATTAACTTTTTTGCTTTCAAGATTGCTTTTCAATTCAGTTGCATTGATACAGTCATATTCTATAGCATAAGCGAAGCGCATAATTTTGACATTTTCAAAGCCTGGTATTAAGCTATACATTTTTCTTTGAACGTCACTTGGCATACTGCTTGATATGCCTTGAACATATATTTCATCAGTGCTGGCGCTTTCAGGTTCCAAGAATAATTGGTGTCGTTCTTTATCTGCAAATCGCATAATTTTGTCTTCGATACTTGGACAATATCTTGGCCCTATGCCATGAATTTTGCCAGAATACAATGGCGCACGGTCAATGTTTGCACGTATGCAATCGTGCATTGCTGTTGATGTGTAACCAAGGTAGCATGGCAACAAATTCTTAACTCTCTTATTAGTAGAGTGAAAACTAACATCAAGATTATCGCCAGGTTGTATCTCAAATTGAGAGAAATCTATACTTTTTTTATCAACTCTTGCAGGTGTTCCTGTTTTAAATCTTCTAATCTCAATACCCAAATCGATTAATGATTTTGTAAGCATTGTGCTGGGCTCAAAACCGTTTGGACCAGTCTTTTTTGTAAAATCGCCTATGATGATTCTGCTGTTTAAATATACGCCTGTTGCAACAACAACTGCAGAACATTTAAACACTTCACCCATACTTGTTTTTACACCAACAACTGAACCATTTTCAACAATAATTTCAGCAATTTCGCATTGTAAAATATCTAGATTTTTTTGCTTTTCAATTGTTCTTTTCATTTCAGTGTGATAAACAACTTTATCAACTTGTGCACGTAGAGATTGAACTGCTGGGCCTTTTCCTGAATTTAACATTCTTAATTGCAACAATGACTTGTCAGCATTTTTACCCATTTCTCCGCCAAGGGCATCAATCTCTCCTGCCAATTGACCTTTTGCAGTTCCTCCAATGCTTGGATTGCAGGCTAAAAAAGCAATACTATCTAAATTTAAAGTTGTTAAAAGTGTTTTTTTACCTAAACGTGAAAGAGCAAGACATGCTTCACTTCCTGCGTGTCCACTGCCAATAACAACGGCATCATATTCATCAACATAATTTTCTATCATAACTTATTAATTATAGCACTTTTTAATAGAAATTCAATAAAATATTATAAAAAAATGCCATAAATCATTTGTTTAGGCACTTTTTATTTTAATTAAATTAATATAATTTTATTTTCCAAGGCAAAATTTTCTGAAAATTCTGTCAATGATTGATTCACTACTTGTCGTTCCACTGATTTCGCCTAATTTTAGCCAAGCATTTTTAATTTCAAGGCTTATTATATCCATAGTTGAATTGTTAAAAATGCTTATTGTGTGTTCAATAAGATTGATTGCTTCTTTGATGCATTGTATATGACGTATATTTGTTAAGTACAAACCATTACTTAAATTGTCCTTGCCGATTACGATCTCAAATATTTTATCTTTCAATTTATTAATATTTTCACCGGTTTGAGCACTGACACATAAATAGTCATTTTTATCCTCTGGAACATATATATCACTTTTGTTAAATACTTTAATATTTGGTTTGGAAGTATTGATGTTATTAATATTGTCTTTATCGCTAACAAGCAAAACAAGGTCAGCATTTGATAATGTTTCTTTTGCTCTATTAATGCCAATCTGTTCAACAATATCACTACTTTCGTGTATTCCTGCAGTATCAAAAAGCCTAAAAATTATTCCTTTGTATTCATATTCTGCTTCCACTACATCACGTGTTGTGCCTGCAATATTTGTAACGATTGCTTTTGTGGAATTTGTTAGCGCATTCAAGATACTTGACTTACCAACGTTTGGCGCTCCAACAATTGCGACTATAACACCATTTTTAATTTTTAAACCATTGTTGCTTGTTTGAACAAGATTTTCAAGTTCTGATTTTAAATCTTTCATACGGTTAATCAAATTATTTGTTTCACTTTCAGTGTACTCATATTCAGGATAGTCTATTTTTGCTTCTATGTCTGCCAACATGTCTGTTAGTTCGTCTTGATAATTTTCAATTTGTTTCTTTAAAGAACCTTGCAATAAATTGCTGGCTTGTTCGGCTTGCATCGTACTTTCAGCATTAATTATATCCATTATACCTTCTGCTTGGTCAATACTCATCTTGCCATTAATAAATGCTCTTTTACTAAACTCGCCTGGAGTTGCCATTATTGCGCCTAATTGTAAGCATTTTGCTATAATTTTTTGCGCTAAAAAATAACCGCCGTGTGATTGGATTTCAACGACATCTTCGCCTGTGTAACTGTTTGGCGCTTGAAAATAAACCACAAGTGCATCATCTACGATATTATCACAATACACTTTCTTTAAATACATATATCTTGGATTAAAATCAATATTTTCTTTTATGATTGATTTGAGAATATCTTTTGATTTTTCCCCACTTAATCTAATTACTGCAACTCCACTATTTCCTGCCGGAGTTGCCAAAGCTACAATTGTTTCCATAACATAATTATATCATATTTAAAATTATAAAACAATATAATAAAACATTTTTAAGTTCACTTTAATATATTTTTTCTTAAATAACTAAAAAAATTAATAATTTTTACTAATTATTATTTATTTTATGTAGATATTAATTAAATACAGTTAATTGAAACTGATAATCTTTGTTTTTAATAAAAAAATGTTCCACATGGAACATTTTTTAGAAAACTGTTTATATTATCTTAAGAATGTATCATAAATTCGGTCTAAATCATCTTGTGAATAATAATCTATATATATACGTCCCTTCTTTTCATTACCGATAACAGATACTTTTGTACCTAATTTACGTTGCATGTCTGCAACAAACTCTTGTAATTCTTCCCCAACGGCTTTTGCTGATGGTTTTTTCTTTTTTCCACCCAATAAAGCATTTACTTCATGTTCCAGATCTCTTACTGTTAATTTGTCTTTAGCAACTTTTTTTGCAAAAAGCAATTGAGTTGCATAATCTTCTACTGCTACAAGTATTTTTGCATGACCAAAAGACACTTTACCTTTTTCTACCATATCTAATACTTCTGGATACAAAGCAAGGATTCTGACTGAATTGGCAATAGCTGACCTTGGTTTACCAAGGCGCTCGGCAACTTTTTCTTGAGTTAAACCATATTCGTCCATAAGTTTTCTTATACCTTTGGCAATTTCCACTGGGTTTAAGTCTTCTCTTTGGAGATTTTCAATGATTGATATTTCACTTATTTGTTTGTTTGTGTAGTTTTTTACTATGGCATCAATCTGTGTTAATCCACAAATTTTGCATGCACGATAACGTCTTTCACCAGCAATAATCATATAGCCGTCATCCATTTTGTTTACAATGACTGGTTGTATTAATCCGTGAATTCTGATGCTTTCTGCCAATTCATTTAAACTTTCCTTATCAAAAGTTTTTCTTGGTTGATTTGGATTAGGATATACCTTGGCCAAATCAATTTTTTCAACATCGCCATGTCTCATTTCGTAGTTTGAGACAGATTGGGTTGGTTGTTGAACAGTTTTTTCTTCAGTCTCTTCATCATAAACCTTTAAAAGGCTATCAAGACCTCTTCCGAGTCCCATTTTCATAACATTCCTCCATTTATACTATTATAATTTTATCAAATATCTCATTGCGTGTCAAATATTTTTTAATTATTATTAACAATTGTTCCATGTGGAACAATTATAGAGAAATATATATACTGTGTGACATTAATTATTAATATTTTTTAAACGATCAAATTTGTTTGAGATAATAAGTATATATTAAAAAAACAATACTTTGTTCCACGTGGAACATTTAAGAAATTTAATTTGTAGGATTTGTTGTTAAAAAGGGGTATATAATATAGGAATCGGCCATTTAACAAATAGTGTATTGAATAACTTAATTTTATTTTATATTAATAATATAATTGATAGTATATTTTTAGAACGAAAATAAATACGTCTATAGGGGTAATATATTTGTATTATTTATTATGTTCTAGAACAATAATGTGGTTGAACTTTGAGATTAGATAAGATTAAAAAAAATTGTTCCACATGGAACAATTTTAACAAATTAACACAGATATTCATAATTTATTGTTTTGATAAAAATTCGTCACATAAAGCTTTATAAGCTAAAGCTCCACGACTCTTATTATCATATAACATAATTGGCATGCCGTGACTTGGACTTTCAGCCAAACGAATGTTTCTTGGAATAGTTACATCATAAACTTTAGTGTTAAAATATTTGCGAATTTCTTCAGCAACTTGAGAAACTAAATTACTACGATTGTCTTTCATAGTTAATAAGACGCCTTCAATTTCGATGCTAGGATTTAAGTGCTTTTTTATTAGACGCACAGTGTTCATCAATTGCCCTAAACCAACCAGCGCAAAATACTCACACTGAATTGGGATAATAATGCTATCTGTTGCTGTAAGCGCATTAACTGTCAACAGTCCTAAAGAAGGAGGACAGTCAATAAATATATAATCGTAGTTTGATTTTATTTGTTCAAGCGCCTCTTTTAAAACTTTTTCACGATTTTCAACATAAACCAAATCTACCTCTGCGCCTGATAAATCCACGGTTGATGGCAATATATCAAGAGTCTTTACAACTGAAGGGTAGATTGCTTCTTTAATGTTGATTTCTCCTAATAAAACCTCATAAACTGAATTTTTGCCTTTTTCTATTTCAACTCCAAGGCTCGCACAAGCATTGCCTTGTGGATCCATATCAATTAACAATACTTTTTTGCCTGTGTCGGCAACATAAGCTGCTAAATTTACACAAGTGGTAGTTTTTCCAACTCCACCTTTTTGATTTGTTACTGCTATAATTTTGCTCATTAGATAATTCTCCTTATATGATAATAAAACAAAAATAAATTAATTGCAAATAAAAAATTGTAAAAGTGTGAAAAAAGTGATAAAAAATCACGTATTTTATCAAATTTTTATTAAATTTTAGATAAAAATATAGAAATTTTAAAAATAAGCCAATTTGCAAGGCTAATTTTTATAAATTTAAAAAAATATGTTGCAAAAATTTTTTTTGTGTGCTAGAATATAAAACGTCTTAAAAGTGTTATCCTATGCGTTCATAGCTCAGCTGGATAGAGCGTTGGTCTACGGAACCAAAGGTCGGGGGTTCGAATCCCTCTGGACGCACCAGAACATCGGCAAAACCTGCCGATTTTTTTTATGCCTAAAAAAAGGGTAGGTGTAGTGTAGAATAGCACAAAAAAATAAAACTCGAATTTTCACCCCACCTAAAAACCCCAAAATAAGAATAAAGTGCTGTAATATAAAGAAATGTGATAAACACCTTATCAATCGTGTTGTAATTTCAGTGTTGTATTGTTCTTTGTGCTTTTGCAATAAAAAGGAGCTGTAAGCAAATTGCTCTTTACAGCCCTTTTAAATGTAAAATTGTTTTTTAATAAAATTATTTCATTTTATAGCTAAATAACACATTAGATGCTGTGTCTTCTTTTCTATGAAAAGTTTAAACAAGTATGGTTTTGTTTAAAGTTTAAATGTTTATCAAATTAAGTTATAATAATTGTTAAGGATTATATGTAAAAAATTCTATTTTTTCGGTTGGAACACTTGCTCTCACTGTGATATTTAAAACGCTTGCTGTTTTTCCATCATAGTC
>CAKVHT010000003.1 GCA_934754375.1 uncultured Clostridia bacterium
TTTTTGCCTATTGATGACAAGTGGTATCCGTTCATGTCAATGTTCTTGTTGAGATAGATTGTGTATCCTTTGAAATAATCATAGTCTGCCGCTGAATCACTGTTTGCGATCTCGACAAACTTCAAAAACGACTCAGCCGAATTGATTGTGTATGCCATATTGCCACGATTGGCAAAAGATGTGCCACTTAACCAATTTGTGACATCTGGGTCTCCCCCTTCATATACATCTACCGACCAAGCAACTGGATTAATCTCTGGCTCACCTTTGCCTGGTTTGTGTTTGACTGCCCAGCCAATACCAAAACCTGCAAGCACCAAAACACTGGCCATTATGAATGTGACCACTGATGTGATTATTCCTTTTGTGCTTCTCTTTGTTATTCTTTTCATACAAACTCCTCAGTAATTCATTGTTTTTCAGCAACGAGTTAGCAACATTATATGAGAAAATCAAAAACAATCAACAAAATTTTCTATTAATATAATACACAAATCCGACAAAAAAACAAAACAAATTTAAAACTTTTTTATAATAATATTAATAATATTATATAAAATCCTTAAAACAGCAACAAAAAATGGCAACCAAAAATGGTCGCCATTTAAACTAATGTTTTGTTTGAAGATAATTTAAATTAGGGTCAAATGAAACTAATCTCTTCTTCTGCTTGCTGGAATTGTAAGCACTAACAACAATGATGCAACACCAACACCAATCATTGTGTATGTACCAATATTATTTGTCATCTTAACACCAAGGCTTGAAATAGTGTACATATTATTAACAACTGCCAACACTGTGCCTGAATCTGAAGTGTCAACATCTTTTGTGGTGCTGACATAAATTTTGCCATCTTTAACTTTGTAGTAACCTGAAGTTTCAGCACCAGCCAATAAACTTGTGTAACTACCATCAATTTTGAAAGCTACTTCCACTTTGTTGCCATCTTTTTCATATTTATACTTACCCATTGGCAAAACAAACATTGGATAGCCATAGCAGAAAACAACCAAAGCAATAACCAAAGTTAAAAATATTTTTCTGAAGATATTCATATCCCACCTCTCTAATTTTATTATAAATAAAACTATGCTGATTGTCAACAAAGATTGACAAAAAATTGAATGTTTAGCAATATCAATTTTTTAAGAGTGCTAATCTATTTTTTTATCAAACAAAACACAAAATTTGTCAAAATCAATCATCAGCCAAATTTTTGCTTGACAAAATCAACGCAAAAACTACACTTTATTTTAATATAAAATAACATAACATGGGGTGAAATTGATATGAAGAAGCGCAGTGAAATTGATGAAAAATATAAATGGGATATTGGCTGTTTTAAAACACAAGCAGAAATTGACAAAGCTTTTGCCACTTTTGAAAAATTGATAGAAGATTCAAAAAAATACTATGGCAAGTTCAATGACAAAGATATGTTTTTTGATTATCTAACTTCACACGAAAAAGAAGAAATCTTACTTTCTAAATTTTTGCACTATCTTGGCAACACTTACAATGTTGATAGCAGTGATGTTAAAGTTATCAAACTTATCCAAAAATTTGAAATTTTGGCACAAAAAAGCGCCCAAGCAACATCTTATGTAACACCACAACTTTCAAAATTAAGCAACAAGTATTTGAATGAGCTTTTGCAAGATAAACGCATAAAAGGTTATGAAAATTTTGTGCTTGACATCATTCGAAACAAGCCACATGCTTTAGACGAAAAATCAAATGCTTTAATTGCCAAATTATCAAACAGTTTCAACAACAGTTCGTCAGTGTTTGACATCATTTCTGATAGCGAAATGACCTTTGCCTCAGCAAAAGACAAAAATGGAAAATTGCACAAACTTGACCAATCAACTTATTCCCCAATGTTGTCAGGCAAAGATCGGGTTTTAAGAAAAAATGCCTTCAAAAACTTTTTATCAGGATACGGACAATTCAACAAAACTTTTGCTGAATTGTTTGTAAGCAACATGAAAGCGGAAAATGATGATTTAAAACTGCATAATTTCAGCAACTTGTTGCAAGAACAATTGTTTGATGAGCAAGTGCCCGAAATCGTGTTTAAGAATAATATTGAATATGTAAATAAGCATCTTGATTTAAATCAAAAATATATTAAAACACTTGGCAAAAATCTTAAACTGAAGGATGTCGCCTATTATGATCTTTTTATGGACGAAAAAATTGATGGCAAAATAACAATTGAAAATGCTCAAAAAATTATCCTTGAAGCACTCAAGCCACTTGGAAACGAGTATCTTTCAAAAGTTCGCCAAAAACTGGCAGACAAATCTATTGACTATATGCCAAACCAAAATAAATCCACAGGTGGATATTGCTCAAATTGTTATGATGCAAAAACATTGATTTTAATGAATTGGCATGATGATTTTAACAGTATGTCAACCTTGATTCATGAAATGGGACATTGCATTAATGCCGAATATTTCAACAGTTGTCAGTCGGTAAACGATGCTGAAATTAGCATTTTTGCTGCAGAAATTGCAAGCACTGTGAATGAAATATTGCTTAATCAATATATGCAAAAAATCTCTGACAAAAAACATAAAAAGTATTATTTAAATCAATTGTTAAATTCAGTAAGAAGCACAATTTATAGGCAAACTTTGTTTAGTGAATTTGAATTGTTTGCGCATACATCAATTGAAAATGAAACACCAATCACATATAAAGAATTAAACGAAAAATATTTTGAACTTAACAAAAAATATTATGGCAGAGCATGTAAACTTCCAGATGAGTTAAAATATGAGTGGTCACGAATACCTCACTTCTATCGCCCTTACTATGTATATTCTTATTCAACTGGTATGCTTACTGGCATAACAATTGCCTCAAAACTCATCAACGAACAAGGATTCGCTTCAAAATATATCGAATTTTTGAAAAATGGCACACACCGCCCTGCTGTTGATGTCCTTAAAGATATTGGCATTGATTTAACAACTGGCGAGCCTTTTGACTATGCTTTTAAATTTATCAAATCTCAACTTGACGAATATATTTCACTTGGTTTGTAAAATATTTAGAAAAGAATTGCAAAAAATAAGTTGATTTGTTATACTCAAGGAGAGAATATGCTTGATAAAAAGTCATTTTGTGTTTTAAAAGTGCTTAAAAAACTCACTGACGGCACCGCATACAAGGTTACAACCAGTGATGAAATTATTTCATTGCTAACACAAAAAAATTTATATGATAACGACAGCATCAAACAGATAATGGACTTTTTGGAAAAGCAAGAATATTTAACAATAAAATTCAGCGAAGAAAACACATACTGCTATTCACTTTTGCCAAAAGCACATATTGTTTTAGAGCAAGATACAGGCAAAACAAAAACAAAAAAAGTTAGCTCCAACATCTGGCAATATGTGATTGTTGCAATATCTGCCTTTGTTGGCACAATGCTCGCTTTGCTAATTTTCTTTGGAACAACACTAGGATAGAAATAAATGCTTACATTAAAAGAAAAATATGTTATGGAATATGTTTATCAAAAATGTCAAGGCAAAAAGTCTTGTCTTATTTCGCCACGGGAAATCATCTCTTTTGTAGCAGATAAATATGTAATCTATCCTGACGAACTTGAAAAGATTATGACCAATTTAAGTTATGACAACTACATTGAACTGTTTAAAAGCGATAAAAAGGGTAGCCCTGTTTATTGCGTTTCACTTAAAATTAAAGGCGAAGGCTTTCATCGTGAACTTACAAACAATAAACGCAACCTGTGGTATCAAATTGCAACCAAGGTTGGTTTGGCTCTTTTGGTTGGTATAATCGGTTTGGTATTTGCATTAATTAAAATCAGATTTTAAAATTATCCGTCAATATTATTTTAATTGATATTTTTTTGAACTTAAGTTGAAATTGCAACTTGAGTTCTTTTTTAAATACACTTGTTAATTTAACAATTTTGGTGTATCATAATGATATGGAATATAGAAATTTTGAACTTAAATCAAAATACAAGCCAACTGGCGACCAACCACAAGCAATCCAATCGCTTGTTGAAGGCATTAAAGACGGCTTGACAAGCCAAGTGCTTAAAGGCGTGACCGGAAGCGGAAAAACTTTTACAATGGCTAACATTATTGCACAAGTCAACCGCCCCACCTTGGTTTTAGCACACAACAAGACTTTGGCCGCACAATTATACAATGAATTTAGAGAATTTTTTCCAAACAATCGTGTGGAATTTTTTGTTTCATATTACGACTATTATCAACCTGAAGCCTACATTGTTTCAAGTGACACTTATATTGAAAAAGATATGAGTGTAAATGATGAGATTGATAAATTGCGCCACAGTGCCACAAGCAGTTTGTTTGAACGCAGTGACACCATTGTTGTTGCGTCTGTGTCTTGCATTTATGGTTTAGGTGCACCAAAAGAATATTATGATTTGCATATCTCATTGCGTATTGGCGACAAACTTTCACGTGAAGACTTGATAAAAAGATTGATAAACATTCAATATGAAAGGAACGATATTGATTTTCACCGTAGCACTTTCCGTGCACGTGGAGATATTGTGGATATCTTCCCAGCCGACAGCAGTGAACGTGCAATAAGAGTTGAATTTTTTGATGATGAAATTGAATCTATCAGCGAATTTGAAGTGGTATCAGGTCATGTGGTTGCAAAGTTGAAGCATGCGTTCATTTTCCCAGCAAGCCACTATGCTGTTGGTAGCGAAAAACTGCAAAAAGCTTTAGAGCAAATAAAAAAAGATGCCCTTGAGCGAGAAAAATATTTTGCTGACCAAGGCAAATACATTGAAGCTCAACGAATAAGAGAAAGAACAAACTATGATATTGAAATGATGCAGGAAATGGGTTATTGTTCAGGCATTGAAAATTATTCAAGATATTTTGATGGTCGTGAGCCAGGTGAACCACCTTACACTTTGCTGGACTATTTCCCAAAAGACTTTTTGTTGTTTGTGGACGAAAGTCACATAACCTTGCCACAAGTGCGTGGTATGTACAATGGCGACCGTGCCCGCAAAACAAGTTTGGTTGAATACGGTTTCCGTTTGCCAAGTGCTTATGACAACCGCCCACTTAATTTTGAAGAGTTTACACACAGAATAGGACAGGCAATTTATGTTTCTGCCACACCTAATCCTTATGAACTTGGGCTATCAGGCAATACAGTTGAACAAATTATCCGTCCAACCTATTTGCTTGACCCAGAAGTTGAAGTACGCCCAAGCAATGGTCAGGTTGACAACTTGTATGACGAAATTAACAAAACCGTTGCAAAAAAAGGCAAGGTGCTTGTTACAACTTTAACAAAAAAGATGGCAGAAGATTTGTGCACTTACTTTGGCGAAAATGGTGTTAGAGTTAAATATTTACATAGTGATATTGACACATTGGAAAGAATTAAAATTTTAAACGAATTGCGTGCGGACGAATTTGACGTGCTTGTTGGCATCAACCTGCTTCGTGAAGGGTTGGACTTGCCAGAAGTTACTTTGGTTGCAATTTTAGATGCGGATAAAGAAGGCTTTTTGAGAAGTGCAACTTCACTTATCCAAATCATTGGACGTGCTGCCCGCAACAGTGAAAGCAAAGTTATTATGTATGCGGACCATATTACTGACAGTATGAAACAGGCAATTGACGAAACAAATTACAGGCGTGAAAAACAACAAGCCTACAACATTGAGCACAATGTTAAACCTATGACAATCAAAAAAGAGATTGTGGACACTTTAAAAAACAATGTTGAAGATGATAAAAAACTTACAAAATCTGAAATAATGAAACAAATTGAACAATTAAAAGGCATGATGAACACTGCTGCCAGTCAATTGGATTTTGAAACAGCAATCAAACTCAGAGAAGAAATTGCAAAACTTAAACGCAAAATAAAGTAATCACACAAAAAAAGACGGAATGCATTTTGTTCCGTCTTTTTATTTTGCTTTATCAAACCTTAACTTTTAACATCAAACAAAATCATTGTTCGTCAAAAAATACACTAACCTTTATGTGTAAAAAAGTTTATTAATTTTGCAAAATTTAAAGTGATTGATGTTGCATGGGTTATAGCCACACGTTTGAAAACTGCTTTGCCACCAATTGTAAATCCAGCAATGATTGCTGCAATCAAACTTGAAACAAATATCGCCTTGAATGTGCCTGCTGTCAAAGCAATGTTTGCAAGCAAAGCAGCGCCTGCAGAACCTGACAAAATACCACACACATCACCAATTACATCATTGCAAACTGAACTTACTTTGTCGGCATTTTTAACCAAAGACAATGCTTGTTTGCTACCCTTAACTTTTCTTGCTGCCATGGCATGAAAATCTTCCGCATTGCAACTTGCAACCGCCAAACCAAGCATATCAAAAACTATACTTAATGCAATAAACACAACAATAACTATCACTGCAATAATTGTCCCCGCACTGCTCAATGCCCATTCACTCAACATGCTAAAAATCAGCGAGATGATAACAGCCATAATAAAAACAGTAACTGGCCATATCCATATTTTGTTTCGTGAAGATTTGTGTGAGTCTTTTGTTTTTTGTTTTGTTTGTTTATTGTCAGTTGTCTCCGTGTTTGGTTCTGACACTGACGGGTTAGGTTTTTCTGATTTCATTTTAATTTTCCTTTTAAATTAATATATTAAAAATTATTTTTAAAATTAATAAAAATTATTTTATTCACAATTAATTTCATATTTATTAAATTAATAAAAATTTTAAAAATATTTATTTAAATCGCTTATTTTTTAGCATTTTTGCGTATTTTTATGATTTATTATTTTATTTTTAATATTTTTTATTATTGAAATTATCAGCAAGCCAAATTTATGAGCAACAGCAAAATAAATCTGCTTATTTATTTTTTTAAAAATAATTTTAACATAATTATGTTTTTTTATATTTAGCACCTTGCTAAATTGCTTTTAGTTTAACACATAATTAAGAAATTGTCAAATTTAAGCATTTACCAACAACAGCAATCAGCAATGGAAGAGGTACGTTTTGATATATGCTAAATGATTTTAATTTTACTTTTTACATGAAAAGTAATCTACAAACTTTATGCCTGAACGTATTCATATTTGCAAACCAATTAGTATTTTATCTTGTTTTTTTTCTTAATTTATTAAAAAAAGCACAGGTGTTACGCCTGTGCTTAAAAGCCAAAATGTTTGGCATACTTTTAAAAATAGCGAAGGCAGTACTTTGAGTAAACCTTGCGGCATGAGGTTCGGTTGGATTTCCCAATTTTGCACTTTGCCGTTACCAACAAAGCAGTTTCCTTTTACGCAAAACTTGCACCGAATCGCCACTGAGACCACACTATAATCCCCAAAGCATTTCTTTCGAACAGCCTAGAAGTTTTCCTTAACAACATCAACAGGACTTATCTTTATTTTGCGCTCAAAATTTCAAAAGCAACCTACATTAACACGTGTACTTTGCGCTTAACATAAGTTGTCGCTCTATCCCGATTTGAGCACTCAAAGCAGGCTACACTGCACACAACTTTCGCCGTATGCAGGTTCCCAATCCAAGCGATAGAAAGGATATACATACCATCACATTCTACCCACTTGGGTCTCCGCGATAATTGGGTTTGAATACATATGCCGTTACATACCACCCAAGAACCTTAACTCCCAGCACCAGCCCCAATTTGGGCAATCAAAGCCAGCACCAGAAACTTCATCGTTGTGCCAACAATGCTTGTTTCAGCATTCTCGTCCAGCCTAGTTGACTAGGATACTGCGCCTTCGATATAACTATATATTACCACAAATCAAAAAAAATGTCAACACCACTGGTTTTTGATGCTGACAACGTTGCTATATTACATCTTGCAATCCAAGCAAATAATCTGCACTCACACTAAAAAATTTGGCAAGTTTGACAATATAAAAAGCATCTGGACAACTTTTGTTCAGTTCCCATAGCGAAATGGTGTCTTGAGTTGTGTTTATCGCTTTTGCAAGTTCTTCTTGAGTTATACGTCTTTCCTTTCTTAAATCTCTTATAACTTTACCCATCTTCATACTTTCATTTTAGGGCAATAAAAAAAGTGTTCAATTGTTTACGAAAAAATATCGTATTTTGTCGAATATTGTCGAATAAAACTTTCATATTTCATTTAATTTAACATAAAAAAATTACAAACCTATTTAAAAAATAAAATTAACAAACTTAACAATATTAAATAGAAACTGAAATAAATCAGTTTGTTCTTTTTAACCAGTTTTAGCATTATTTTGATTGATAAAATCCCAAATACAAATGAAGTTATCATCACAATGAATATTCCAAGCCAATTCACTGTTATTTGACTTGTGAATAATTTTATGCTTTCATACACAGCACTTGCCAAGATGACAGGAATGCTCATTAAAAACGAAAAATCGAGTGCTTGCTCTTTTTCAACCCCAACCAGCAAACCACAAACCAATGTTGATCCACTGCGTGACACCCCCGGAAGCAATGCTAGACCTTGAGCCAGCCCCATATAAAACGCATTACGTTTGTTGATTGGCTTTGTGCCTGCAGATTTAAAATCAGCAATTGCCAACAGCAAAGCAGATGCTAAAAACCCCCACACCAAAACATGAGATGAAAAATTATCCTCTAAAAAATTGTGAAAAATCAACACCATTGCAACAGTTGGCAAAGTTGCAATAATAAGGCAGATATTTATTGGGTTAAATGGCTTTTTAACCAGTTCCCAAATGCGCTTACGATAGCAAAACACCACAGCGAACAATGTTCCAATATGAGCAACCACACTCAACAACAAAAGGTTGTCCAAATCAAAAAACGAGCCAAATAAAACAACATGTCCACTGCTTGAAACTGGCAAAAATTCAGTCAAACCCTGCACAATACCTATTAAAATGTACTTTAAGATATTTTTCACTTGAAATTTCCTTTAAAATATTGTATTATTGGTAAACGAAAATATACACAGAAAAGAGGTAACTAAAATTGAAATTAGGTGTTGTTGGATTGCCAAATGTTGGCAAAAGCACATTGTTTAACGCAATAACAAAAGCAGGAGCTGAAAGCGCAAACTATCCATTTTGCACAATCGAACCAAATGTTGGTGTTGTTGATGTTGCAGATGAAAGATTGAATAGATTGGCAGAAATGTACCACACTAATAAAATCATACCAGCACAAATTGAATTTGTTGATATTGCTGGCCTTGTTAAAGGTGCAAGCGAGGGTGCTGGTTTAGGCAACAAATTTTTAAGCCATATACGTGAAGTTGATGCAATCGTGCATGTTGTACGTGTGTTTAAAAATGATAAAATAATCCACGTTGACGGAAGCATTGACCCAGTGCGTGATATTGATACAATAAATTTGGAATTGATTTTAAGCGATATTGATGCCGTAACAAAACGTATTGATAGAATCAAAAAAATAGTTCATGGCGGACAAGCAGATCCTCAAACTGTTAAAGAATATGAATTGCTCAACGAGGTTTTGGAACTTTTAAAATATCAAAAACCGGCACGTATGTTGAAATTAAATGCGGAAGAGCAAAAAATAGTTGATGGATTCTTTTTGATTACATCAAAGCCAATTATTTATGTTGCCAATACAAGTGACGAATTGGACGATTTTCAACGAGAAAATATTGAAAAAATCAAAAAAATTGCACAAGCCGAACAAGCTGAGGTTATCTCACTTTGCGCAAGAACCGAAGAAGAACTTATAAACATGCCAGCAGAAGATCGTGAAATGTTTAAGCAAGAATTAGGCATCACTTCTTCAGGTTTGGAAAAATTGATTGTTGCAAGTTATCATTTGCTTGGGCTTATAAGTTTTATCACGGCAGGCGAAAAAGAAGTTCGTGCTTGGACAATCCATCGTGGCACTCTTGCCCCACAGGCGGCTGGCAAAATCCACACCGACTTTGAACGTGGTTTTATCCGTGCAGACGTTGTTAAATATGATGATTTGATTAGCCTTGGCGATTACAACTTGTGCCGTGAAAAAGGCAAAATAATCAGTGCTGGCAAAGATTATGTTGTGCAAGACGGTGATATAATTGTGTTTAAATTTAATGTTTAGGTGATAAGATGAAAAATAATCAACAAAACAATCAAACAACCAGTGACAAAGCTGTTGAAACTGAAACAAAAAAGTTGATTGTAAAAACAACTGAAATTGTGCAAAATAAAAACAAGCAAAAACAAGAAGATAAAGTTGAAAAGCACAAAAAAAAGAAAAAACAAAAGCAAAAACAAGAAAAAATTGTTCCAACCGACAAAATCAGGAATATCCAAATAAAAAAGAAGCAATATTTCGTCACATACTTGACAGTGCTTGCCCTTGCATGCACTCTTTTGCTTGGCATGATTATATTTTTGATGACTCAAATACGTGTTTGGTGGATCTGGTTGATTGATTTATCTCTACTTGGTTTTTGCATTTGGAGATGTGTTCACCTATGTGTGCGTGTAAACAATCAGTCAATTTACACAATTTATTCCAACTGCATTGTGATAAGATCTATGATGCTTGATACTGTAATTGAAAACAAAAACATTTACGATGTTGCACCCTTCCGCAATTGGGTTGACAAGTTAAATAAAAAACCTGCACATTCAATTGCGATATATTTAGATCCAAAGCATAAAGACAAGGTCGTTATTGGTTTCCTTGATGAAGATTTAACAACTTTATCTAATGAAATTTTAACTGTGGCAAATAAATGCAAAGCAGAAAGAAAAATTAGTAAACAATAAAGATAATGTCATCAAGATAATATCTTGATAACAGAAGAAAAATCCATCTCCGCTTTACCTACAAGCACTGCTTGTTGATAATAAAAAAGCCAGTATCAAAATATACTGGTTTTTTTGTGGAGCGGGTGATGGGAGGTGTTGCTTTCGCACCACTTCACGCTAGGCTGTCGCCTACGCTAATTCGTGCTACAAACAACAAGCAGTTGTTGTTTGCTTTACGCACTCACCCTCTCAGGGTTCGCCTCCCTTTAATTTTTGTCTAAATTTGGAGCGGGTGATGGGAGTCGAACCCACCTCATAGGCTTGGGAAGCCCACGTACTACCGATGTACTACACCCGCAAACTGATGTATGATGTTATGCTAACATTTTTGTTTAATTTTAGCAACTAGTTGAATTATTAAACTTAAAATTTTACAAAATATTTTAAAAATGTCTTGACAACAAATTCCTATTTAGATATAATTGCATAGTAACGGCGGTGTGGCTCAGCGGTTAAAGCAATCGGTTCATACCCGATAGATCGGTAGTTCAAGTCTACCCACCGCCACCACACAAAACATAGTTGCGCTTTGCAAATTTATCGTTTGTGTTGCTTTTCGTTTTTAAAAATCAAACCTTTTATGGTCCCATGGTCAAGTGGTTAAGACACCGCCCTTTCACGGCGGTATCAGGGGTTCGAGTCCCCTTGGGACTACCAAATTGCACTGCAAATGCAGTGCTTTTTTATTTTTAATCATTACAACAAAACAATAAACCAAATTTAAACTATTAAAGACATATCGTTTGTTGCGTTGAACATCATCAAGCAAATACAAGCGTCGATTATTAAATATTATTTTGCAATATCTTCAAAAATTTTTGTTATGTTTGACATTTAAACAATTTTCAAGCATAATAAAACCATGAGCAAAGTTTATATACTTATAGGTTCTGTTGGCGCCGGCAAATCAACAATGGCTGAAAAACTGCGCATAGAGCAAAATGTTCAAATAATTTCTGCCGATGAAATTTATAAAACTCTACCAGTAAAAAAAATATCAACAAAACCTTATGATTACAACATAAGAAACGAAATCTTAAACAGAATTTGTGACGAAATGTCATCTTGTTTAAAAAATAATATTGATTGTGTGATTGACTACACCAACATGCCAACAAAGCGCAGACGCAGATTTTTAACCATAGCAAAAAGGCATAAAGCATGTATCATTTGCAAATTTTTGCTTGTTGATAAAGATGTTTTGCTTAAACAATTGATTAAACGTGAAACAACCAATTTGGCATCACACGTTATCTTGCAAAAAGAGCAGACGGTAAACTTATATCTCAAACGTGTTGCTGAAAACAGCCCGGTATTGAATGAAGGGTATTCAATGATTGAAACATATCAAAACGGCAGACTTGTTGACACAAAACACCAAAAAAACAAAAAAAGATTTTTTAAAAAGCAATAATCAAAAATAAAACTTATTGAATTATTTAATAAATCAAAGGATAAAATATGAAAAAAATATTAATTTTGATGTCAGAACGTACTGGCACAGGGCACAAATCAAGCGCCAATGCAATTGATTTAAAACTGAAAGAAATGGGTTATCAAACCAAGCAATTAAACTGCTTTAAAACAATGGGAAAAATGGGCGAAAAAATGGAAAATTGCTACATTCCGCTTACAACTCACCACCCTTTTATTTGGAAAATAAGCCAATCTTTTTCTCAGCACTTTACAAACACAATGCATCAATTCATATATAATCATTGCAAAAAGGAAATGTTGAAGCAAATCAAAGAATATCAACCAGATTTGATAATCACTGACCATTGCATGTTTACAAAGGCAATTTCAAAGTTGTTAAAAAAGAACAATTTAAATATACCTTTTATGATTGCAGTTATTGACCTTGTAAATCCACCCCATGTTTGGCGAGACAAACGTGCTGATATGAGTTTTTTGCCAACAGAAAAAGTGTACGACCAATATATTAAACTTGGTTTTAAACCAGAGCAATTGCTTGTAACAGGTTTCCCCATCCGTGAAGATATTCATGTTTTGAAAACGCCAAAACAACAAAAAGACACAGTAAACATTTTAATGGTTAATCCGTCAATCAATTTGAAAAAGAACCTTAAATTTGTTAAGGAATTGGACAAACTTGAAAACGTTAAAATAACCTTTGTTTGTGGCAGAGACACCACCCTTTTGAATGCCTTAACAAAGGAACAATCAAAAGGCAATTTGAGCAAGGTTGAAGTGTTGGGGTTTGTTACAAATATGAACGAACTTTTAATGAATGCACACATTTTGCTGACAAAGGCTGGCCCAAACATGCTTTTGGAGGGCACAAGAAGTGGCACTGCAGTTGTTGTGACTGGACATATCCCAGGGCAAGAAGCGCAAAACTATAAATATATAACTGAAAATGGCTATGGAATAAAATGTGAAAATCCAAACAAGATTTTTGCCCTTGTTGAAAATATGATAAAATCAAAAGAACTTCAAACCTATTTAAACAATGTTGTAACAACAAAATACAATAACGGCGCAGAAATGATTGCCAAAGAAATTGACAGATTTCTGCAAAGCAAATAGTTTTCCACACTTTTGCCACAATCAAACAAATTTATAAACACAATAAGCAAAAGATTTTGAAATTTATGTTGTAAACAATGTTTGAAAATAATAACAAAAAATTGTTGAAAACAAATTTTACAAAAACTATTTGCTTTTTTTATGTTTTGTGCTAATATAAGAACACTTACTGAAACAGAGGTCTATTATGAATTATTTAGAAACAGTCAACCTAGTATTTTCTATCATATTTGCTATAGTTGGATTTTTAACATTTTACTTTATTATATTCTTCATTGTGGGTTTATTTTCAAAGAAAAAATTTCCAAAAACGGATATTAAAAAGAAGTATGGTTTTGTTATTTCAGCCAGAAATGAAGCCAATGTTATTGGCAATTTAATTGAAAGCATAAAGAAAAACAATTATCCTCAAGACAAATTAACAATATTTGTTGTTGCTCACAACTGCACAGATAATACTGCTGAAATTGCAAGGAAATATGGTGCAGTTTGCTATGAATACAGCAATCCGGACGAACGCACAAAGGGTTATGCTTTAAAATATTTGTTTGACCAAATTGACAAAGATTATGGCATCACAAGTTTTGACGGATTTTTTGAACTTGATGCGGACAACATTTTAAGCCCTGACTTTGTTGACAAAATGAATGATGCATTTGTGGCAACAAAAGGCGAAAGTGTTATAACTTCATTTAGAAATTCAAAGAACTTCAAAAGCAATTTGATTTCTGGTCTGTATGGTGTTTACTTTATGGCAGGTTGCCGTCTTGAAATGCGTGGTAGAACAAAAATGGGTTGTTCAACCAGGGTTTCGGGCACTGGCTTTTTGTTTAATTCAAAAGTTGTTAAAGATGGTTGGCCTTATGTTACACTTACAGAGGACTGGGAATTTACTGCTGATCAAATCATCAACAACACAAAAATTGAGTTTTGCGATGACGCAGTGTTCTATGATGAACAACCAACAACTTTCAAGGTTATGTGGCGTCAAAGGGTTAGATGGTCACGTGGTCACTTGCTTGTTTGTGTGACAAGGTTTAAAGATTTGGTTAAATCATTTTGGTCTCCAAAATACAGTCACCGCAACAAAATGTCTCTTTATGATATCTTCATCAACTGCATGCCTATATGTTTGGTTACTTTAGGTATTGGTTTGGCTCAATTGATTTGTTATTTGTTTGCCCCTCTTGCTGGCATAAGTTTAGGCTTTGCACTGCTTCAATGGTTGAAAATGTTTGGCTGGATGATGTTGACTTTCTACATAACTTGTTTCTTGCAAGCTGGTGTTGTGTTCATTGCTGAAAGAAAACGTATCAAAGATTTGTCATTTGGCAGAAAATTGGCTTTGTGTTTGGTATGGCCTTTGTTCTTGTTGATTCAATATCCTATGGATGTTGTTGCGCTTTTCCAAAAGAACATTGGTTGGAAAGTTATTCCACATACTGATACAACAAGCATTGAAAACCTTCATGAAGAAATACAACAAACCCAAGCAACTGTTAATTCAACCGACAGTGAATCGGTTGATAAAGACAATAGTGAAATGTAAACAAAATAAATACTTTGATTTTGCTTATTAATGAGTTCATTATCTAGTAGAGAATATATCGTTATACATAATAAACCAATTTATTTTATAAAGCTTATTGTATTCGAAACAAAAAACGGACACTTGTCCGTTTTTTTAATTACAAATGATGTGTTTTCATCTTTCGATATTAACACCTTTTAATGTCAAATTTACTCAAGATTATTTTGATGTTTTTGTGCCATATTTTTTGTTAAGTTTTTGTTGTTTTATCCAAATATTCATAACTGCCTTTTTAGGCAACATATTAACCAAGCGAACTTGACTGCGTGCAATAAAACCATATATTGACATTTCTTTGCCTTTTTTTGTGTCTTTAATTGCTTTTGCAATAACCTTTTCAGGCTGATACATAACCACATATTTTGTTATAACTTCATTCTTTGCTTTTGTTTTTAATGCACGGTCAAAGAATGCTGTTTTTGTCCAAAATGGGCAAACTGTTGTGATTGAAATATCAAATGGTTTAAGTTCTTGATTTAATGCCCTTGAATAACTGATTACAAATGCTTTTGTTGCACCATAAGTTGCAATGTATGGAATTGGTTGAAAACCTGCAACAGAAGCAATGTTTGCAATTTTGCCACCTTTTTGCATATATGGCAAGGTTAATTCTGTCATTTTAAGCAAAGCTTTGCAGTTTAAATCAACCATGTTAGCAGACGCATTAACATCAATTTCATCAAACCTGCCAAATTTGCCAAAACCTGAAGCATTTACAAGCCAATCAACAACCACATCTTCAGTTTTTAATAATTCAGTATATTTTTCAAAGCTCTCTTCCTTTGTCAAATCAAAATCAAGTGCTTTGAAAGGTGTTTTGATTTCCTTTTTTACCTGTTCCAAGCCATCTTTTTCAAGTGCGATGCCCCAGATTTCTTCAAACTGACCATCAAGTTGACGAACAAATTCTCTGCCCATACCTGAAGATGCACCTGTTATAACTGCTATATGTTTCATATTATCCCCCTAACCTATTATATCCAAAAATGGAATAACTCAATTGTTTGTTCTACTATTCATAATATACTTTTTAAATTTTTTTGGCAAAACAATTTTAAGTTTTTGATTGTCAAAATTTATAAAAAAAATGGCTCAACAAAAGTTGAACCAAATTTTGATTGTAATAATTAAACTTTATTTCCACTAAAATTCCATGCCTTTTTCAAGCCTTTTTTCTTTTTGGTCTTTGATAACATCATACCATGCCTTTTTGACTTCTTCACAAAAATCAAACAAGTCTTGCATATCAAGGTTCATCAAAATGCCAGAATATAAATACTGTGTGGCTGGAGAGAATATCCCTTCTGCATGAAGGAATTTTGAATCAGCATCTTGAAGCGCCTTTAATGAGCGACCATAACGATGTTTTGTTACATTAACCACATCATTAAATGTTTTTATGATTGGATATTCTTCAAAATTGATTTTCTTTCCAATGCTTGTTTGGTTTTCAAAAATTGCATATATTTTTTGAAAACAAGAAGTTAAATCATTGTAATATTCTATCCATTGTTTAGCTTCAAATTCCTGATAATCATCAATCAAAGATTGCCTTTCAAGTTCGTTGTCAGAAAGTTTTAATTGTGCGTCAACACGCTTTCCAGCCTTTTCAATTTCTTGCAAAATGCGAGCTTTTGTCACCAAATCTGGACGCCTTTTGTAAACATTCTCTTGGTCATTAATTTCTTCTATAAACTGCAAACAAACATAATCTTCATAAGCGATTTGCATAAATTTCTCCTTCCGTTTGAATAAATTATACCACACCTTTTCCATTTGTCAATATTCGTTTTTGTTGAGTTTACTTGCCAAATCTTGTTTTTACGTTAATTTGCTCAATAATTAAATGATAATTCTCCACCTAATATTTTGTGCCTTAAAATATCTATTGAAATTATCTGCAAATATTTCTTTGCTTGTTTTAACATTTGCTGAATTTACCCAATAAACAAAGCCCTTTTCAAAAAACATATTTGATTCAGTTATGACGTCCAAATACCCGCCAACCACATTGCCTCTGCCGTAATCAATATTTAAATTTGTTTCAACTTTGCCAGTTAATTCCAAAACAATGCTACAATCCCATGCGCTAAAATTTATTAATGTTTTATCATCATCTGTTGAAATATTTTCAACATACGCATCATGAAAGTTCAGTGAAGCCTCATCTAGGTTTTTGATATCGTTTTTATCTTTTATCAAATGCCAATCATCAACTTTTATTTGAGATTGCATTTCTATGCAGTTTTCAATAATACCTTCACTATTGATGCTGACATTAAATAATCGCTTCTTTAAATTTTTATATATCCAGTCATAGCCCTCAAAATTATGTTTTTTTATCCATTCTTCTTGACTTGAATCAATAATAAAGACACGTCGATTAGTGTCCCAAAATTTGATAATCTCCAATTTGGAATTATCTTCACTCATTACTATTGCCTTTGTTCCCCACCCCTTACCTAAAAAGCCAAAAACTATTGAATTATATATGCTATTTTTAGTTTTAATTTTTGCAATCATAATATATTCCCTTTTTAGTGCCTAGTTTACACTTTCCATGTAATTTACTTTTTTATTTGTGTTTATTGTTTACTCAATTACAGATTTTGTGCCTGAACCAACATAACCATTTTTGTTAATACTAAATATTTCATCAGCTATGCCAATTTTTCTTTGGTTTTGCGACCGATTTTGAACATGTTATCAAAATGTTTAAAAAAATCGAAATAAATCAAAAATTTAATTAAATGTAGCCCTGAAAAACAATATTATTAATCATTTCTATTCTGCTCAACATTCTTAATCATTAATTTAACTTTGCGCAGTCTAAATTTTTTAATTGTTCTTCAGATTTCTTTTTGAACTCTTTTGAATTAATCCACTTTCTTCTTGCCTCTTAAATAAGACTTTTTATTACATAATGCGTGTGTACGACAATATCTCGTTTTTCGGGCGATTTTTGAGAGTGTGTCGGACTATAAGTACTTTTATTTACCTAAAGGTTATATTCTATCACTATAAGGAAGTTCTTTTATATAGTTTTCCATCCATTGCCAATCTGGAATATAGCCTTCATCTGAGTATTTATGATTCTTATCTATTATATATTTACCATTTTTCATAAGGCACGGTAATTTTAATTCAATATCATTAGCTACATTACTATAAACCGCTCTTCCATAAGAAAATTTGTATTTTTCTTTTTTTAAAAGTGTCACTATAAATAAGCCTATATATTTATTTACGTGGAATTGCGGTTTAAGGATATTTACTCTTCCATGACTTACAGCATAAAACTTTTCATTTTGATAAAAAGCATTGCAAAACATATCTAAAGTTAAGATGTTTTTGTCAAATATATCGGCTTTTCCGTCGCCATATTCATCTATAAAACCGACAACACCATTATTTGTTTCCCCAGAAGAAACGAGCGCAACGGATCCAACATTCACATCATCAACTTTTATATCACCTTTTGATAAAACTATGTCAAAAAGTGCCGAAAGTTTGAAAGTTCTCCAGCACTCTATACAGATCTTTTTATCTTGGAGAGTTATATTTTTTGTCGTAATATTTTTGTGATGTAACGACTTAATATACTCCTCCATGAAAGCAAAATCAGGAATGTATCCATGTTTTGAATATTTTTGATCTTGATCTTTAACATAACATCCATCATTGCGCATAACGGCAGGCAATTTAATTGTAATTTTTTTCGTGTTTCCTACTCTACATTGTCTACCATAATTCCAACGATAGTTTTCATTTTTGTTTATTACTGTTGCAATGAATAAACCAATTGCTGGCGTCATATCAAATTTTGCCGTCAAAACATTAACATCACTTGTAGCACAAAATGGCATAGGCTCATAAAAAGTTGTGCATCCCACTTTCCCAGTAATAATCTTATTCCCTTCAAAATCTGCTAACAAATCTATTTTTTTAGCAACCCCATTATTTTCAGCTGAAGCAGAGCAATAGGGGGTATCCCCTTCGGAATATTCATCGCTATAATAGTATTTTCCCGCCTCGACATTAAATAGCTTTTCAATTTGAAAATCTATCCATTTTTCTGTATTAAGATTCATATACGGTACCCTCTTTAACTAAAAATGAAAGATAATCGTTTATCGTTTGCTGAAAATCCTGTTGCGTAAGCGTGGAATAGTCTGTTTCCATATAGGCTTCGGCAAGCCATTCGTCTTTCCACGTTACTTTGTGCATAACAGATAGTCCGGGAACTTCTTTCCTGTTCTTGTATAACGCAAGCCACGTTTCCTTTACTTTTGCCCATAGACTATTACCATTAACATCTGTTTTTTCAACACGCCCAAGTCCCTTTCTTTTTATAAATTTATCATCTTTATAATATCCAAAGAATGTTGCTTTGTTCGCACGTTCATGTTTTTGAGTTAAATCAAAAATCATACAACATGCTACTGCAGACGCTCCAGGATAAAACATTTCGTTAGGTAATGAAAAAACTGCTTCGAGAGTATAACTATCAAGCATCTTTTTCTTAAACTCTTTTGTCTCACTACTATTTCCTATTGCGGCTTGCATAGGTAATAAAACTGCTATTTTGGCAGTCTTAGAAACATGTTTAGCAATATACTCAACAAAGTGCAATCCTTTAGATGGATCCTCCTTTTGTTTGTCGCTCCAACATTTAGTATAATCAGGATTGCAGCACTTTTTAGTTGCATTGTATGGCGGATTCATCAAAACTATATTGATATCTTTTTCTTCAATCCATTTGCCACGTTCAAACATTGAGGCTTGTATTACATTAGAATTACCATCGCCGTGAATTAACATATTTGTTGAAGAAAGTCCAAATGCACCGTCTTCATACTCTATACCAAATATTTGATTTTTCTTAACTGCATTACGTTCTTCCTCTGTATCGCAGTCATCCATAGCGTCCGTCATAGCCCTAACCAGAAATGCACCGCTTCCACAACATGGATCTAATACTCTTGAATTTTTATTAACACCAACCGCTTTACTCATAAAATCACAAATATGATCAGGAGTAAAAGCCTGATTCTTATCCGACTTTCCCACATACTTGTTAAACGTAGTAAAAAACAGATTTAACAAATCTTGTCCAGCAGTGCTATTATCGTTAATATATGGGACTACATTGTCATCTATATATCTCAATATATCTTTTAATTCGTCATATGTAAGGCTTTCTACATCTTGGTCATCAAGAACTTTGTTATTTAAAATTGTTAACTTTCCTGCTTTGTTTAAATCTATACTTCCACTCTTTGTAAGTAACCCCTCAAGAATATTCTTTATATCCCTTAAAATAATTTTTTCAGGCAATAAAGTTTTTCCGGTTTTGGGATCCAAAGTCTCTTTGATATTTGCATAATTTAAACCATTTTTTAATGCTAGTAGACATGTTCCCACAAATTGACTGCGCAGTTTTTCATTTATCCCGTCGGAATGGAGTTTCTCATTTAGAGATTTTATCGAATCAACAACCTTAATTTTGTCATTGACTTTTCCAAAACAAAGGTCCTCATATTCTTTGAACGAACGCAATACTCTTTCAGCAGTAACCTTGTGGGCGTCATCAATTATAACGGATTGACCGAACCAGACCCAAATATCGTTACCTTCGGTTTCGGCAAGAATAGCTACTATTTTTTTGTTTGAGTATGCCTTTTCATAACGAACATAATCTTGTAATTGAGATTGAATTTTCGCTTTATCCCATCTGCTAAATTTACTTTTGCATTCAACCAATATTGCTAGGCGTTCATTCTCAAAACGGATATCTAAATATTGATGTTTTGTTCCTACAGCAGCCTTTTGATAATCTTTTATATCTTTACCGACCAATTTTAATGCTTTCGCATAACTAAACTCGCCAGTTTCTGTATTGCCAACATGATATTTTTCGCCAATGCATTCAATTATACTATACCTATTCATTTAGTCTTTTTCCCCGTCGCAATTTTAATAATTTCTGTTAAATAATCATTTATACTATAAGCATAATTGCCTTTATCTTTTTCCTTTTGCACTTCATTTCTCACCTTCTTATATAAGTCAGGCGGTAGTCGTAGCGGAAATATCTTTTTTTCGGCAGTTGGAGTTTTAGTATTATTCATAAATCATTTCTCCAAAGTGATATCATAGTATTATGAAATAATGATATCATATTCGAAAAATAAAGTCAATATTTTTCTAAATAAATTAAGTGTGAAAATTAAAATATATTCAAGTCCTGCTGGACGGTGCTTATCGTCCGACAGACTTCAAGTGTGAAATTACGCTTTTTTTAGACATAAAAAAAGACTGGGCAACGGGTTCTCCGTTACTCGGTCTGGTGATTTGCTATGAAATTGCTCAAAAAGGGGCGAAAAGGCCCTTAAAAATACAAAAATGATGGTCTATAAGAAAAGACTTATAGACCATCACACTTGGCGCGCCTAGAAGGATTTGAACCCTCACTAATGGTTCCGAAGACCATTGTGCTATCCATTACACCATAGGCGCATACAGCGATGTTTTAAACAAGTGCCTTTTTTAATACAAGTATGTTTTAATAGTAACAAAAAAAACACTTGCTAATATTATAACAAATTTGCCGATATTTAACAAGTGATTTTTATTTTAAGAATTTGTGAGAAATGCCTTATTTTATCGTATTTAATGATTTTAATTTATCAAAATTATATTTCATTTATACGTAAATCATCTTCTTGAACAGGCTCTTGTTTTTTTGCTTTTTTATTGCGCATATATATGCAGAGTTTATATACACCATAAACCGCCCAGAACAAAGCAATTGATTGTGCAAAATACACCATTGAGCCATACAAAATAGGTGAAATTTTAAACACAGTATAAAAGAATGGAACACCAAAAGGTTTGCTGATAAGCATAAGATTTGCATCTGTAAATTGATTTACAATAAGTGCTGCTATGGTTGCAATTGTTGTAAAAACAAGGTAATAGATAAAGTCTTTTGCCCTTGGCTTATATAACCCACGCATAAGCACAAGCACACCAATGTAGAACATAAACCAGTGATAAACAAAGCCATGTATTGTTGCAGGATGCCAAATTGGATAAAGCAACAATGCTGTGCTTGGATAAATTGTGTAGCACACAGAAGCAACTATGCCACCGCAAACCAAAAAGCAATATCCCATATTTTTGACAAATTCATTTTTGCTCAAAGCAAACACAATCGCATATAAGAACAAACTGCAGAAATACAAAGGAACCCAGCCATTTGGAGATTCGTGTTTATACAATCTAATAACAATTTTAAACACTTCCAGAATCCAAGCCACAATTGCAACGACTCGCATAAGTTTTACAACTGTTTCTTGTTTCATTTTTCTAGAAAGGATAAGTGCAATTGTTACAGTGACAGCAAAAATGCCCAATGCCACAAAGTGCCAAGGTGTAAATATTCCGCAGATTTGGTCGCTGGTAAAATTATCGTAAAACACTTTGCCCCCCTATTTTTAACGACATATACAATATTGTCAAACCACAACTATATTGTAATATATCATTTTTTGTATTATATTGTCAAAATTTTAATCATACAATAACATGTTATTTGTCGTTTGTTTTTAACAAATAGTCGTCCAAACTCAAACTTGGGTTTGGTGCCAAACTCATATCAGCGATACCGATTCCAGCAATGTAAGCATAATAACCAGCCGAGCCAATCATGGCTGCATTGTCAGTGCAATAATCCATTTTAGGCATATAATAACTTATGCCATTTTCTTGTGCGTGTTTTGCAAGTTGTTTACGAAGATATCTGTTTGCGCTAACACCGCCAGCAATTGCCACTTGTTTTATATTGTATTGTTTACAAGCTTTTATTGTTTTTTCAACCAATTCGTCCACTGTCCAATGTTCAAAACTTGCACATATATCTGCTTTTGGTATCTCTTTGCCGGCTTGTTCAAGTTTGTGAATATAGTTGATAACCGCTGTCTTTTTGCCACTAAAACTAAAATTATATCCTAAACCGTCATTTGGTTTTGCAAATTGAATGTTGGGTTTGCCCTGCTCTGCCAACTTGCTAACTTTTGGACCGCCTGGATAGCCTAGGCCAAGCACACGTGCAACTTTGTCAAAACATTCACCAACAGCATCATCAAGTGTTGAGCCAATCAATGTGTGGTGATTGTAATCTTCAACTTTAACAATGGCTGTATGTCCACCACTAACAATCAAACAAATAAAAGGTGGTTCAAGTTGTGCGCTTGAAAGATAGTTGCCTGCGATATGCCCATAAATATGATTTACTGCCACAAGTGGTTTTTTTGTTGCATAAGCCAATGCTTTTGCATAACTCACACCAACTAAAAGTGAGCCAATCAAACCCGCCCCATAAGTGACAGCAATAACATCAATATCAGCCATAGTGCAATGAGCTTGTTCAAGTGCAAGTTTAACAACGTTGTCAATGGCTGTAATATGGTTTCTGCTTGCAACTTCTGGCACAACCCCACCAAACAATGTATGAATATCAATTTGGCTTGAAACTATGTTGGAAAGACAAGTTCTGCCATCAACCACAACTGCACAACTTGTTTCATCACAACTAGATTCTATTGCCAAAACTTTTAAATCTTTTTTCATATCGGTATTATATCACAATAATAAGATTTGTGCACATATAAATTTAACCTTTTAATGAAAATTATAAAAAATCAAACAAAAAAAATAATTTGCCAAAACATAATTGATTTTTGTATTATACTTAATAGTATGAAATATTTAAGTTATAACACTGCCAACAAAATAAGAAAAGATATTTTGACTAGCAATAGCATCAAAGATTTTGTGTTTTTCCCTGGCAAGAACAATATTTTAATATCTGTTCCACATGGTGTCAGTCAAACAAGACTTGGCAAACACAAAGTTGCGGAAATTGGCACTATCCCTTTAGGTGTAATGATTGCACAAGAAACTTCAAGCAATTTGATTGTTAAAACAAAAAACTGTTTTGACGATGCAAATTTCGATAAAGAGTGTCCTTACAGAAAATTTATTAAAAAATTGATTGCTGAAAGAAATATTAAGTACATTATTGATTTGCATGGCCTTGCAGGTTGGCGAGACTGTGACATTAATTTAGGAATAAATTTTGGCAACAATGTTAAACAAAATCTTGTGATTTACGATAAATTATACAAATCGTTAAAACAACACTTTAATTTAGCTATTGATTTGCCTTTCAAGGCTTCAACAAAAACAATAAGTGGCTTTTTTGCGGAAAATTTTGGTGTCTGGACAATACAAATTGAAACCAATTGTCGCATCACAAATTCCCGTGCGAATATAGAAAAATTCAATTTGCTTATAAAACTCATAACTGATTGGCTGAATAAAATTAAATAGTGTTTATCACTTGCCATATTATAGAACGAAAAAAGTTTGTAAAATATTTTTAAAAAACAATTTTGTATGATATAATAAAATTATGAATATCGAAAACATTGGCGATGAATTGTCCGCATTGGTAAGCAAATTTGAACTTACAAAAAGTTGCCTTCATTTGGACGAATTAAGTGCAAGGCTTTCTTCACTTATGAAAGAACGTGAATCTTTAACTTTTTGGAACAATCTTGATTATGCTATGCAAACAAACAAAGAAATTAAATCTTTGCAGGACTTGTTTAATGAAGTCCAATTTTTGCAAGACAGAATAACCGCACTTATCAGCACCGTTAAAGGGCTTGAAACTGAAACAGACCTTGAAATGTTAAATTTGGCATTTAGTGAATTGATTGAAATAAGAGATAAGGTTGACGAATTGAATGTCCGCACACTGTTGGACGAAAAATATGATAACAACGATGCAATATTAACAATTCACTCTGGTGCAGGTGGCACTGAAGCACAAGATTGGGTTGTTATGCTTGCACGTATGTATAAAATGTATGCAAGCAAAAATGGCTTTGATTGCTCTGTTGTTGATAAAGTTGAAGGCAACGATGCTGGGCTTAAAACAATTGTTATGTGGATAAAAGGCGAATATGCTTATGGCAAACTTAAAGGCGAAATGGGTGTCCATCGCCTGGTTAGGATAAGCCCATTTGACAGCAACAAACGCAGACATACAAGTTTTGCATCGGTTGAGGTTGTGCCAGCAATAACAAAAGAAACTGAAGTAAAAATCAAAAATGAAGATTTGCGTATTGACACCTATAGAAGCAGTGGCGCAGGTGGACAAAACGTGAATAAAGTTGAAACAGCAGTTAGAATAACTCATATTCCAACTGGTATTGTTGTGACTTGCCAAAATGAACGCAGTCAGTTGCAAAACAGAGAAAATGCTATGAAAATTTTAACCAGCAAATTGGTTGCATTGGAAGAAGAAAAACATCGTCAAAATTTGAACAATATTAAAGGTGACTTAAAACGCATTGAATGGGGAAGCCAAATACGCAGTTATGTATTCCAACCTTACACCATGGTTAAAGACCACAGAACAGATTACGAAACCAGCGATGTTGCCAGTGTTATGGACGGCGAATTGACACCTTTTATAAATGAATATTTACGAAAATCTCACGCAACTGCCCAATAAAATGAAAAGCAAATCTTTTAAAGGTCACAAAAAAATGCACACTAAATTGTGTGCATTTTTCATTTAACTAAAATTAGTCACCGCTGAATGGTAACAAAGCCATGTTGCGTGCACGTTTGATTGCAACTGTCAATTCACGTTGGTGACGTGCACAAGTGCCTGTTTGACGGCTTGGTAAAATTTTACCTTTTTCTGTAACAAATTTACGAAGACGATTTACATCTTTGTAATCAATGAATTTTAAATTTTTGTCATCACAGAAAACGCAAACACGTTTTTTAGGTTTGTTGTGTGGTTTGAAAACTCTTTTCTTTTGTTCTTGTGGTTTAACTTCTTGAGTTTCTTTAACTTCTACTTCTTCTGCCATGTTTTACTCCTTTATATTATTTTTTTAGCCACTAAAATGGCAAATCATCGTCACTGATTGGTTGAAGGTCGCTAACAGGGCCTGTGCTTCCAACACCCATGCCACCTTCTGCTGAACCTGCTTCACCACTGTCATTACGTGATGTTAAAAATTCAACTTCATCAGCAACGATATCAACTGATGTGCCTTTTGAGCCATCTTGACGTTCGTAATTCCTAACTTGGATTGAACCAGCAACTGCAACCTTGTTGCCCTTTTTTAAAAACTTTGCGCAATTTTCAGCATTGCCACGCCATGCGGTTACGTTGAAAAAGTCGGTTTCTCTGCCACCTTCAGCATTGCTAAATCTACGGCCAACAGCAATAGACATACGGCATACTGAAACACCTGTTGGGGTTTGGCTGAGTTCTGGGTCACGAGTTAAGTTACCGATTAAAAATACTTTGTTCATAATTACTCCTTAAAAATTTGTGCCTTAACAATGAGTAATGCTTGCACTGCAAGCAATGTTGCATTATTTTGCAACAACAATAAATCTCATGATTCCGTTTGTGATTGAAAGCAATGAACCAAGTTTGTTTGGTGCACTAGCTTCAGCGCTGAAGTTTACAAGCACGTAATAACCTTCACGTTTTTTGTCGATAGCATAGGCAAGTTTTTTGTTACCAACACGTTCAACTGATTCGATTTTGCCACCATCTTTTTCAATCATACCATTTACTGAAGCAATAAGTGCTTCCTTTTCTTCATCAGTTGATTGACTAGGAATAATGTACATTAATTCGTAGTTCTTCATAATACCTCCTTATGGACTTAAGACCCTCGCGGGTAAGGACACATATTTGACCTTGTTCGACCATCAAATGTGTGCTGTTAGGTATGCAACGCATCAAAAAAGCGTTGTCTTTTTACTTAACAACGCCATTTTAGCATAAAGGAAAATAAATTGCAAGTACCTTTATGCATTTATTTTGCACTTATATATAATATTGTTTTGTTATAATAACCTTATTTATCCATCTTTACTCTTCAATTTGTATTTGATTTGTTGCAACAATTTTAGTTTTTAACTATATCTTTAAAATAATCCCAAATTGATGCTTCATTAATTGTTTCATTTGCGATTAAGTTGACGCTATCTTGAACAACACCATCAAGTGTTATTTCAACATTGCCAACCACTTTGCCTTTATTTACACTTTTTAGTTGATTCGGCAAGTTAAATTTTAAAGAATAATTTGGTGTTTCATCTCTTTTTGCAACAATTGTGTACTCTCTTTCGCAAGATAAAGTGCAAACATCTTTTTTGCCCTTGATTGCTATTTTTATATTGGACAAATCTTTGTTTGACAAAATGGTTTGAGATGTGTAATTTTCAAAACCATAATTTAACAAATCACTTGCAATTTTAAACCTGTTAGGGCTAGTGTCTGCACCCAAAACGCAGGACACTAATTCCATATCAGCACGTCTTGCTCCGACTGCCAAGCAATATTTTGCTTCATTGGTTGAACCTGTTTTGCCACCTAAGCAACCATCATAAAACCTTGATAGTTTATTTGTGTTTGTCATTTGAGTTGTGCGCCCTGTTGGGTGAACAAATTCTTCATTCCAAATTGAAGAATATTGATGATACACATCATAATCCAAAACATTTGTCAATAACAATGCTTGATCATAGGCTGAAGAATAGCCTTCTGGGGCTGGCAGGCCTGTGCAGTTGACATAATTTGTATCATTCATGCCCAATTCTTTTGCCCTTGTGTTCATGCTTTTAACAAAATTGCTTTCACCGCCTGAAATATATTCAGCCAACGCAACACTGCTATCATTTGCACTGCACACTATAACCGATTTTAACAAATCCCCCAACATGTATTCAGTATCCGCATCAAGGAAAATTTGGCTTCCACCCATGCCACTAGCATTTTTGCTTACCATAACCATATCGTCAAGTGTGATTGTATTGTTGTCAACATTTTCAAGTGTAATAAGCACTGTCATAAGTTTTGTGACACTTGCAATTGGATATTTGGTATGACTATTGTTCTCTTTAAGCACTTTTTTGCTTTTTCTTTCAATCAAAACACTTGCCCTACAATTTTCTGTGGTTGGAGTGGCATAAACTGGCTTTACATTTAAATTTGCAATACCAAATAGACCAGTCAGTGCCAAAATTGAACTTAACACTTTAGTTTTTGTTTGCATAATATACCCCTTTTGTTGTGATAGTTTTTGCATTGAAAAAAATTTTATGCACTTGATTAAAATACATAAAATTTTGAAATCTGATTTCAACAGTTTATTTGTTACATTGCAAATAAAATTTTAAAAATTCTTGCCCCAACTGACATTGTGATGTTATCTTCAACATCAACAACTAAATCAACCACGCCTTCAATATTTGCTTTTGAAACTGGGCCATAAGTCATGCAATCAACCATACCATCTGACCAGTTGTCACCTATCAAAAAGTACTCATCTTCACCTAACACAATGCAGGGTTGCCCGTCAAATTCGCCAATGTTGTTTGTGTGGTCAATATGATTGCCATCAAATTGTGTGCTGTTAGATATGAATTTAAGATACTTATTTTGATAGTATTTTTTTGCATTGATGTTTACATTAAATTCACTGTCAACTTTTTGCTTAAAATAAACCAATTGGCCATTCACACGCAATTCGTAAGTTGAGTCTTTCTCCAAAATTTGAATGCTATCGCCAGGCAAACCGACCAATCGTTTGATTATTGAGCCAGAACTCCACCAACTTACATTTGCAACAACAATAGAGTCTCTGCCAAGTTCAGCATTTGGATTGATATACACCATATCCCCATCTTGGTTTATGTCATTCACATGACTATTTATTGTCGGTTGCATGCTAAACCCTCGCACACGAGTTTTGCCACAAGACAAATTGTATGTTAAAAAACACACTGAAAACAAAAACAAAAAAACACTTACAATTGTCAGTATTGCGCTCAATATATTCGAAAGTATATTTTTTGTTTTCTCTTGCATTGTATTATTATAACAAAAAGCAAAACAAAAACAAACTGTTGTTATATTATTTGACAAATTAACATATTTGATTTAGTCTTAAATAAAATAAAATATATTATTTTGTCGCAATTTTCGACAAGAAAAGGAGAAATTTATGCCTTCAGGTTCACATTCAAGCGGTGGTGGTGGAAGTCACTTTGGTGGTGGTAGCAGTGGTGGTAGCCATTTTGGTGGTTCATCACGCTCTTCAGGCGGATTTATAAGACGTAGCAGACCTGGCACTGCTGTTATTGTTTTAAATGGCAAGCAATATGAAGTTGCTGGCAAGAAAAGGTATCTTGTTTATGCATTTGCAATGATGTTGTTGATTGGAATATTTGCTATCTTTGCAGGCGTATTGTTGTTTAATGGTGCAAAAGATTCAATAAGCACAATAAAAGCAGATTATGATTACTATCAAAGTATGGCAGAAACTTCAAACCGCACAGCCGACCAAAAAATCAAGGGTATTGTTACAGACCATTTTAAGAATGACAATTGCAATAAATATTATATTGTTTACTTCTTCCCTCTTCATGACATTGCTGAAGAAAATTTATATTCAACCTTCCAAGTGGATTTTGACAACAATGATATAGATAACAATTGGGTGCGTGGCTACAGTTATTCTGTTTACACTTTAGAAGAAGTTTCAGCCAGCGACTTAGAAATTGGTTCAGTTATTGATTTGGCAATCAACTGCAATAAAGCATTTATCAGTAAAAATACAGATTCAATCCCTATGGATTATCTTGGTATGCCTATTGAAAGAGACGGCGAATATCAAAATGCAAAACATTCAAAAACAACTGGCATTGTTATACTTGTTGCAAGCGGTGTGTTTATAATAATATCTGTTGTTGGTGTGGTTTTGATTGCTAAAAAAGCAAAACTTTTAACAGATAATGAAAATGAAGAAACAACAACCGCAACAACTGAAAGCACCAAACCAGCACAAACTATCCCAGAAACAAAACAATGTGCTTATTGTGGTGCAACACTTTCAAAAGATGCAACAAAATGTCCTAACTGCGGTGGCTCACAACTTTAAATAAAAAAAAGTACACTTTTGGGTGTACTTTTTTGTTTTGTTAAAATTTGTCCAATTATTTATTGTTAATTGTTGCCTTAATACGGCGAACACCTGCAGATACCGCTTCTTGCTTTGCGATTTTAAAGTTTACAAGTTCGCTTGTGTTGCTTGCATGTGGACCACCACAAATTTGGAAGTCAATATTGCCAATGCGATAGATTGAAACAATCTCATCATTAGTGGCTTTATGCACACCATAAGCACCTTGTGCAATAGCTTCTTTATTTGGCAATTCAACACGTTCAACTGGAATTGCTTTGTTGATTGCGTCATTCACGTAATCTTCAATTTCTTTAACTTCTTCATCGGTTAACTTGCGATCAAAATTAAAGTCAAATCTCAAACGTTCGCTTGTGATATTGCTGCCCTTTTGCTCAATTTGTGTGCCAAATTTGTGCCTTAAAGCTGCCAAAAGCAAATGACAGGCAGTGTGCAATCTGGTTGTCCAAACACTATCATCAGCCAAGCCCCCTTTAAACACACCAGCATTTGTTGTGCGAGCCAACTCCTGATGTTCATGGAATGCTTGGTTAAAGCCTTCAACATCAACAGTTAAGCCACGTTCTTTTGCCATTTCAACAGTGAGTTCAATTGGAAAACCAAATGTGTCATATAGACGGAAAGCTGATTTGCCATTAATTTGTGTTTCTGGCACAAAACCTGGTTTGCCAGCCATAAATTGATTTTTGCGTTCAATTCCGTTTACAACTTTTTCAAATTCTTTGTTGCCCAATTCAAGGGTTTTCAAAAATTTCTCTTCTTCTTTGTTAAGTTCAGTTTTAACTTTTTCACGGTTCAAGTCAAGTTCTGGATAATCTTGTTTGAAATAGTCAATATATAAATCTGCAATTTCGCACAAATGACCAGCACCGATATTTAAGTTTTTCATGTGCCTAATTGCACGTCTAATAAGTCTGCGCAAAACATAGCCTTGACCAATATTGCTTGGAACAATGCCTTTTTCGTCCCCCAACATAATGGTTGATGTGCGCAAATGGTCTGCAATTATCCTAAATGAAGGTTTAAGTTTGTCATCAGCATAAGATAAGCCACTCAATTTTTCCAACATCTTGATTGTTGGTTGGAAAATTTCAGTATCAAAAACAGATTTGACACCATTAAGCACGCAAAGTGAACGTTCCAAGCCCATGCCAGTGTCAACATTTTTTTGCTTTAAAGGTTCAATTGTTTTGTCAGCATTCGCTTTAAATTCCATGAAAACATCATTCCAAATTTCCAAAAATTTGCCACAATCACAACTTGGATTGCATTCAGGAGAGCATTTTGGTTTGCCTGTGTCGATAAACATTTCAGTGTCTGCCCCGCAAGGTCCAACTCCACTGCCTAAAATCCACCAGTTGTCTGGCAAGAAATAAATATTCTCTTTTGCTATGCCTGCTTTTTCCCACAATTCAGCGGTTAAATTATCACGTGGCACAAGGTCATTGCCAGCAAAAACAGTAACTGCAAGTTTGTTTTTATCAATCCCCAAATATTTTGGACTTGTTAAAAATTCATAACTCCAGCCAACCATTTCATTTTTAAAATAATCACCTAAACTCCAGTTACCTAACATTTCAAAAAATGTTAAGTGTGAGTTATCGCCAACTTCATCAATATCCCCTGTGCGGATACATTTTTGAACATCACAAAGACGTTTGCCTTTTGGGTGTGTTTGCCCCAACAAATATGGCACTAGTGGGTGCATACCAGCAGTTGTAAACAAAACTGTTGGGTCATTTTCAGGTATAACACTTGCACTTGGTATTGCCACGTGCCCTTTGCTGATATAAAAATTAAGCCATTTATCAATCAATTCTCTTCTAGTAAACATAATAATTTCCTTTTATGCGGTTTATTTTAACACAAAAAAGAAGGTTTGTAAAACTAAAAACCAATGGCATTTAATATTTTTTTGTGTATTTCATCAACTGTTAAAATTTTATTGTTTTTGCTACATTCAATGATCTGCCAATTGTATTTTTGTGCAACTCTTTTTGCACAATCATAAGCATGGCTCATGTATGATCTGTCTTTTTCATGAATATCTTGCTTCTGCCCGTTTTTCAAATCTTTGCGATTGTGAGCCAGATTTATGCTTATTGAAATAGGCAAATCCAAAAAAATAATTTTATCAGGCTTTGGCAGTTTAAGTTTGTTGTATTCAAAGTCGTTCAACCAATCAAGGCAATTGTCTCTTTCCGTTAAGTCCTGTATTTTGCAAGCCTGATGTATCATGTTACTAGGTGTGTATCTATCCAAAATGATATAATCAAAATCTTTTGTGTTTATCAAATTCATTGTTGCCAAACGATCAACAGCAAACAAAGAACTTGCCTGATAAGCATCAAGGCAATTTGCATTTTCGCCAAACTCTCCGCCTAAATACATTTTAACAAGTGTGCTTGACTTGCTTTCATAGTTTGGAAAACTGATTAATTTGCATTTATACCCTTTATTTGTTAACTCATCAAACAACAATTTTGATTGTGTTGCCTTGCCTGAACCATCTGTCCCTTCAATTGTAATTATCATTTTTAACCTCAAAAATATTATAACATTTTGCGGTTGTTTTAGCAACATTTGTTTGTTTAATTTTTTTGATTAGGATATGCAAATTTTCTATTAATAACATAATAGAAATTTATTTCACAACCAAAAATATTGACAAACCAAACTTTAAAAGTTAATATATTTATATGAAAAAGTTTTGGAAATATCTTGCAATAGTTTTATTGTCACTGATTGGCCTATGTGCAACTGGTGTTTTATATTTGTTTTTTGTGCCAAACAGCAGTTTGTTTGGGATATGTTATATTAGTTATAACAAAGAATATTTTTCACAAAGATACAATACTGAAGAATTTGCAGTGAATAAAATTGTGTTGAATTCAAGAAACTATGAATTGGTTGTTCAAAATAGTTCAAACAATGACACAGATATTTATGCAAAAGTATATTCAAATTCTTTTGGTTTCACATTAAAAAAACACAGCCAGGTGAATATTGAATCAAAGTTAGTTGAAGGTTGCTTAACCATTGATATTACTGAACCTTATGGGGCATGTATCCCTGGCAGGTCCAAAATAACAGTGGTTGTTCCTGCAAACTTCTCGGCAGATTTAGCCCTTTCAAACCACAATTCATCAACAGCAATTGAAGCTGGCAGTTTGAATGTTTCCAACCTTGCCTGCACCACAAATAACGGCGAATTTTTTGTGAATGCTTGCAAAATCAATGGCAAAATTTCAGTAAGTTTAAATCGTGGCAATTTCACTCTCAACAAGGCAGTTCAACTTAACACCAACAATTTAGAACTTAAAACAAACACTGGCAATTTATACGCAAGTGAGGTTGAGCTTGGCAATGTTAAGGTAACAAAAAATAATCGTGCAATGATAAAAATAAAAAGTTGTGTTTCTTTTGACTTAAACAACACAACCGCAGGTGGCAGTGTTGAAATTGGCACAGTTGGAGAATTTTCAGTAAACTCAAGCGACACTAATCTTTCAGTAAGTCAAATCACAACAGGCGGTGCTGTGGTTTTAAGCAAAAGCGGTAAAGTTAAAATTGGTGAAATAAATGCTCAAACATCAATCAAAACAAAAGATGGCAACATCACTGTGGACAAAGCAACCAGCCCATTGTTCTTGGTTACAACTGGCAGTGGCAATGTTGTATTGAAATCAACAACATCTTCATTGTTTGCTGAAACAACTTATGGCGATATAACTGCTTATTTTGCTGAAGAAAGCGCTAGTTTTGCTGACAATGCTAATGCAAGAAGATTGCAAGCCAAAACATCATCAGGTGATATCTTGGCATCTGGTGCAGAAAATGTAAACATCGAAGTGACAGGGAAAGGCACTGTTAAATTGTATATGAAACATGTGCTTAAAGATAATGAAATTTCAATAAATTCTGGCAGTGCTTATGTCGAATTTGCAGATGATTCTTCATTCGTATTAAACACAAAATCAGTTACTGGAAAAGCAAATGTTAACTATTTATCCTCACCAGATTTAAGCGAGCCAAACAAAGAATATACTGGCGACTGCGTATTTAATATTAATGCATCAACCGCTAGTGAAAACAAGCTGACAATCAGTTCAAATTCTGGTTTCATTAAAGTTAGAGATAATTCAACCAAAAATTATTAAAATTGCTTTGAATAAATATTGCATTGTAAACTAAATAAAAAAACAGGCTTTAAAAAATGAAGCGACCCATACGGTGTCACTTCAAAAACGGCCTGCTTTTTTATTAATTTTTTGGATTGAAATATTTTATTTCGTTTTGCAATATTGCAAAGAAATCTCCAATATCTCGACCAGCGAAAATTGAATGATGAAACCTAAATGAAATGTTAAGGTAATATTTAAAATGATTTTTTTTAATCTTACCCCAAACAAGAAAAGGTTTTACAAAATCATCAGTATAACCGCTTGACATGGACAACAAATCCAAATTTGTTACTGCACTGGTTGCCACCATGGCACAATCATCAACATAATTATCTTTCAAGTTTTCATAGCAGTCTTGGCTTATGGTCAAATAACTAGATTCAAAATCTTTAAAATGTTCAAAATATGGAATTGTCACATATCTCAACTCTTTTGATTTATCCATTAACACAAAATTTGCAGTCACGGTTTCATATCTAACCAATGATGCTTCATCTTTAAAATCATAATGGCACACATCATGCTTTTGCCCTGCCATTTGCACGCAATAAACCATCATTGCATTGAATTTATGCTTGTTTTTAAACTTTACAAGCCTTGACACATCAACCGTAGATGTAATAGTGCAAATGGGTAGCCTTGCATTGTAAAATTGTGTATAATCTCTGCTGTTGCAATAATCTTTAACTTTAACTATTTTATATTTTTTCATATTTACCTCATAATTTTATGCTAAATTTTTTGCAATAAAATCTTTTAAAATTTTAGTTCTTCTATTTGCCATTTGTTGCCCAGTTTTAGTATGCATATTTTCGCCATGCAGAAGCATTGTTCTATAAATATAATGGCAAGTTGAAATTGGATTTATATCCGGAATATATTCTTTGCAATTTAAGTCATAATTTTTATCAACAACAGGTATATTGTGCTTTTTACAATATCTTAATGTACGTCTCAATCCAATCGACCCCAAAGCATCAAGAGCATCAGCATCTTGCAAAACCTGCCATTCAAGTGGAATGTCCTTTTTCATTTTCTCTTCATGCCATTTTACCGCTTCAAGGATTTGTGACATTTTAGATTTATCAACATTTGTTTCTTTTAAAATCTTTTCAACATTATCAATGCTTTCTGGGGCAGTAACAAATCTTCCAAGGCGATTCGCCATCAGTCTATGGATATCATGGACAAGTGCTGATACTGCAATCACATACAAATCTCCACCTTCTTTGGCTTGAATTGTAAGGGCATTGTTTAGCACTCGTTTTAAATGATGTATATCGTGTCCTGAACCTTCGCCTTTGAACATCTCTTTAATTTTTATATAAATTTTGTTTAATACAAAACTTAAATTATCTTGTTCCATCCTTCTTTACCTTTTTTAAAAAACATTGTGGCTTTCATCAGTTTGACTATCCAACTGTTTTGTTAAATCTTGCAACAAATTTTGCTCAATAACAGACAAATCGCCCGTTGCCATAAAAGCTGCTGCGCCAGCATGTCCGCCTCCGCCATTTTGTTTAGCAACCTCGCCAACATTACAGCCAACCCTGCCTCGCATACTTACATAAAATTCATCTTGCTTTGGATAAATAAAGCCCACCATTTTTGCGCCATTTATTGTTGCAAGTCTGTTGATAATTCCTGTGTAACTATCTTGCATTGCGCCCATTTCTTTTGCTTGTTGTGATGTGATATGTGAAATGATTATTTTGTCGTCACAAAAATATTGAGCATTTTGAATTGCTTTTGCCATCAAATCCATATTTAAACGGGTGTTATTAAGCATAAAATTTTCATAAATTGGATAGCTTTCCACATTTTGCACACATTCGCCAACAACATCAAATGTATGTTTACTTCGTTCGCCAACTGTCAAGTTGTTTGTGTCTGTTATGATACCCGCATAAATCATGCCATAATCTCTTTTGCTAAATTTGTATTTATATTTGTTTAAAATATCAAAAACTATTTCACAGGTTGAACTTACAACATCTATAAGATTTGTGCTTTTATCAAACTCGTTGGTTGCATGGTGGTCAATCACCAGCTTATTAGTTGCTTGTTCAAATAAGTTTTTAAACTTTCCAAGTCGTTCAGTTGTTGGTGCGTCCATCATCACCGCAAAATCATAATCATGTTTGCCTTGATTTATGTTTTGATTTTCAATCACACAAAAATAGCTTTGTGGTAGGTGTGTGTATTCTGCAAAAATATCCACTTGCAATTTAAATTTTTCAACCAAAAAATGTTTAAGCACAACCATACTGCACAATGCATCAGCATCTGGTTCAGTGTGTGCAATCAAACATACATGTTTTGCTTTTTTAAGTTTCTCTATAAGTTTGTATTTCATGCGTATAGTATAGCATAAAACTTTATATTTGCAAACAAAACAAAAGGTTGGTGCTTTTGTCACGATTTGGACAATCTTTTACATAAAATAATCCTTTAAATAATATATTTCAATATGAAACACAGGCTAAAATATTCTTCCATTGGTTGCTTTAACAAAAAAACAATTAGATGTTTTGCAATTTTTTCATTGATATTGATTATACTTTCTTTTGCTTTTTCTGGCATCGTGGCTTATTCGTCAAGCAAATATAATGGTATTACAATTTTGCTTGATGCTGGACATGGCGGACGTGACGGTGGCAGTGTGGGGGTGAACGGCACAATAGAAAAAGAAATTAATTTGCAATACACCTTATTGCTAAAACAAAAATTATCAAAAGTTGGCTATCGTGTTGAGTTGACAAGAAAAAATGACGATGGCTTGTACAGCGAATTTGCTCAAAATAAAAAATTGAGTGATATGAAAGCAAGATTTGATATCATAAAAAAAACAAATCCAAATCTAGTTATCAGCATTCACATGAACAGTTTTAAAAACAAAAACGCATCAGGAGCAACAACTTACTATCGCAAAGATGATAGCGCTAGCCAAGCGGTTGGAGACCTTGTGCAAAAGAGTTTGCAAACAAATTGCAATGCAAAATACAGCCATAGCAAAGTCGGCGATTATTACATCTTAAATTGCAGTCACTACACCTCTATTTTGATTGAATGTGGCTTTATTTCCAACCCTGAAGAAGAAAATTTGTTAAACACTTCGGCTTATAAAGAAAAATTTACAGATGCTGTTATTCAAGGGCTTTTGCTCTACTTTGGCAATGCTTCAGTGTAAACATAAAATATTTTTGTACAAAAATGTTTGATTTTGTACAAAATTGTTGACAGCAATAAATTTATTTATTATAATTTTATTATATTTTGTTTTTTATATCATAAAAGGAAAAATTTATGTGCAAGAATACTGACTTAACTTTTGACCAATTTATGCTTGGATATGTAAACAATAAAAAAAGTTTTAAATTTGTTGCAAGCGGATTAACTTTGAATTTTTATTATAAAGATAATTTACCCGTATTGGAAGTTGATGATGGCAGTTTTTCAAAACAAATTGTGTTTAGCTCTCCTTTTGAGATTTGCCGATTATCTTTCAACGGTACACCTTTTTCAGCTTTGTTTAAAAAAGTATCAGTTGTTGAAGAAGACAAAAAATAGTGCCTAAATATTTAGCACTATTCTATAAAATTTGGCTTAAAACAGTCCAAAAACATGCCCTTCATCATCAATTTTCATGTTGAGATAATTAGAATTTTTGCCCAGCGCAGGCATCAGTAGCATGTTTCCTGCAATGGCAACAATCATCTTGGCACCACTTCGAATTTCAACATCTGTTATTGTAAAATCAAAATTTGTAGGTGCGCCCAATAGGTTTTTATCATCACTAAATGAAAATTGCGTTTTGGCAATGTTTACATAAAAATTATCAAATCCGCATTTGCTTGCCAATTTTAATTTTTCTTTTGCGTTAGCACTATATTTTACTTGTTTTGCACCGTAAATATTTTTTGCTATTTTTTCAATCTTTGTTGTTATACTGTCAGTCATATCGTAAACATAATTTAATGGTTTTGGGGCTTTTGCCATTTCAACAACTTTTTTTGCCAAATCAATGCAACCACAGCCACCTTTTTCATATCCATTGGCAATAACAACAGGTACATCTTTGCACAGCTCAATCAATTTTGATATATCCGCTTCACTATCATCACTGTGCTTATTTATTGCAACAATTGTGTTTAAATTGAATTTATTTTGCAGATTATTAATATGTCTTTTAACATTTTTAAATCCTTTTTCAAGGTTTCCATCACCATGCTCTTTTATAACTTTGCAAACAATCACTAGGACACAAACATCAGGTGTTCTTTTCAAAATTCTTGTTTTTATATCCAAAAATTTTTCAGCGCCTAAATCACTGCCGAACCCGGCTTCTGTTATACAATAATCTGCGTGCGTCAAAGCAAATTTTGTTGCCACAACACTGTTGCAACCATGCGCTATATTTGCAAATGGCCCTAAATGAACAATGGCTGGAGTTTGCTCTAATGTTTGAACAAAATTGGGTTTGATGGCATCTTTCAACAATATTGTCATAGCCTGTTCAGCATGAAGGTCTTTTGCATAGACTGGTTTTCCGTTTTTATCCAAAGCAACCATGATATTGCCTAAATTACGTTTTAAATCTGCCAAATTTTCGCTCAAACAAAGCACAGCCATTGTTTCACTTGCTGCCGTAATAACAAAATTTGTTTTTATTTCTTTGCCGTCTAAAATATAAGAATATTCTCTTAAACTGCGCTCATTTAAATCTAGGCATCTTTTAAAGAATATTTTTTCAACATCGATATTTAAGGCATTGCCTTGATAAACATGATTATCTATTATGCTTGCCAACAAATTGTTTGCTTGTGCGATTGCGTGGAAATCTCCTGTAAAATGCAAATTTATTTCATCAGAAGGCTCAACTCTGGACAATCCACCGCCAGTGGCCCCACCCTTTATGCCAAAAACAGGCCCCATGCTAGGTTCTCTTAATGCAAGCATGGCTTTTTTGTTAAGTCTATTCAAAGCATCTGCCAAACCTATCGAAACTGTGGTTTTACCTATACCTGTTTTGTTTGAAGTCATGGCTGTAACCAAAATCAATTTGCCTTGTTTTGCCCCTTGATTATTTTCAACTTTTGCTATTTTGTCTCCATAACAAAATATGTCTTTTGATTTCACGCCCCATGCTTTTGCCAATTTCTTAATATCCATGTTGCCCCCTATTATTGATTTTTTTTGTTAATTTATTATAGCAAAATACATCTTTATCTCAAACCAAATAAAGCATTATCACAGCATAGCGATATTTTATATCTTGCATCAGTTTTGTTTATAAAATCAACAAATATTTCGTTAAATTGTTAAGTTATCTTTTTGATTTTTGCATAAAAAAAGATTGCTGAATTAAGCAGTCTTTTTCACGATTAAAAAGCAAAAATTGAATTATCAATCAATTGCGTTTCCCAAAGCAATTTTTGGGCTTTGTTTTTGATTGTTACCACTTGAGCCTTGCAATTGCAAACATAATCTGCACGCAAACGACTTGATTGTTTTGATTCTTTCTTCAACTCAGTTATCAAATTTTGACATTTTGCAATCAAGGCACAAATTTGATTGTAAGTGTCAATATTTTTTTCTTGATCCTTAAGCTTCCCCAATTCAAAGTCAAGTTCTTCAATTTCTTCATCAATTATCATAAAACACTCCTCACATTACATACATGATAACATAAAAGTTTTATTATTTCAATATTAATATAGAAATATTTTATATGTATTTTTAATGATTAATAAACATTTCAAAAAAAGTTTTATTATTTCACTAAATCTGCTATATTAATTGTATGAACGATTTAATTAAAGTTGATATTTTTGATAATCCAATTGGTTACATTTCTAAACAAAAGGCGCATGAAAAACCTGTTTTGCACCGTGCGTTTTCAGTGTTTTTGTACCATAACAACAAAATGTTAATTCAACAAAGGGCTTTCAACAAATATCACTCTGGTGGACTGTGGGCAAACACATGTTGCAGTCACCCAAGGACGTCTAATATTTTAGATGATGCATCTAATAGGCTGAAAGAAGAACTTGGTATAACATTGCAATCTAACAAGCTGAAGGAAGTTTTTAATTTTACATATTTAACTGAATTTAATGCTAATTTATATGAGTATGAATTTGACCATGTTTTGGTTGCAGATTATGTTGGCAAATACAGTATCAATCCAGACGAAGTCAACGATTTAAAATGGGTTGATATAGACATTTTGTCCAAGGATTTGGTTTTAACCCCTAAAAAATATGCCAGTTGGTTTTTAATATGTGCTCCAAAGGTTATCAGCTATATTAAGGGTCTATCAAATCAAACAGTTGGTTAAACTATAAAATTATCTTGAATTTGCTAAACATTTTGTTGTAATGTGCTTTTATTATAAAAAACTCAAAACAATCTAACAAAAAAAATGATATGATGGCAAAAATTTGCAACAAAAATAAATTATTGTATAGATTTTGCAATTATTTATCAAGTTGTAAAATTTTAAAAATTCATATACAAATTTAAAGGTTTTATGTTATTATGTATATAGTTGCAAAGAAACTCTTAATTTTTACTCCACTTACGCAACTAAAAAAATAAAAGGAGAATATTATGACAAAAAGAAAATTAATAAATTGGAGGGGGGAGGGGAATAATTATGTTAAAGAATAAATTTTATAAATTGGCAATTTTTATAGTATTTGCAATTATACCAACATTTCTATTGTTGTCAGCATGCGGAAAAAAGGCTCCAAAATATTACTATTTCACAGTTGATGCTCTTCCCTCGCATGTTTCAGAAGTGAGAGTCCTAAATACAACTGGTGGCTATGGTTCAGATAGTAAAGGAAAATTCTTGACAGATGGCGACACCGCTGAAATTAGATTTTTTATTGAAGAAGGCTACACTCTTGGAACTTTGAAAGTTTTAAGCAATGGTGAAGAGCTCACTATTACAGAAGAAGAAGGCGAATATGCCTATAAAGC